>JBLYYR010000271.1:0-8562 GCA_048550195.1 Arenicellales bacterium | reverse complement strand
TATTTTTTAAACCCAATACAGAAGAAGCGGAACTGCAGAACAGAGCCAGAAAAAATAAACGCGTAAGAACCCGAAGAATGAACCAGGTTGAAACCCGGGCGGCCACACCCCCGGTGAAGGCAGTTGTTGGGGTCAGGGGGAAAGGTTAAGGGATCGTATTACGTATTACGTGTTACGTAAAGCATTGTAGGAGTGCCGCTCGGCGCGATGGTTTTTGATGCTGACGGTTTATGACGACTAATCGCGCCGAGCGGCGCTCCTACACGAAAATCGATACTCGTTCTAATTTAGGTCATTGAGGTTCTCTGGCAGGCCCTCCCTTTTCCATACCTGCTGCACCGATCTAAATTTACATTGTAGGAGTGCCGCTCGGCGCGATTGTTGAGCTTCGGGTTTAACCCCTATCGCGCCGAGCGGCGCTCCTACACGAAAATCATTATCTGTTTTCTTTTGACCATCCCTACACCCAAACTGCATCCCAAAAAGGATAGTCGGATAACGATTTTACCAGGCCTGCCCGTACTGGATTGGTAACGATGTACCGGGCAATGTGCACGATGTCTTCTTCTTTTCTGACAGCGTGGTCATGAAATCCCCTGTCCCAGACGGGTGATCTGCTGCTTGAATATTTATTTATCCGGTGTGCACTTATCGATTTAACTCTGGCCACACAGGACGAAAGGTCTGTTTTTTCCTGCAGCTGAAATAGCCAGTGAAAATGATCCGGCATGAGTACGTAGGCCATGGTTTCTGCCTTATCGCATGCTTCCATCATCGCTCTGACAAGGCATCTTCCAACGTAGAGTTCCGTGAAAACAGGTTTTCGATGATATGTGGTTGTTGTGATGTGATATATCTGACCGGGTTGGGAATACCTGCCCCGGCGCAAGTTTTTACTGTGGGGTTTATCTGTCATCCTTGACATGGCGTGCTCCTGTTTGTTTTAAATATATTCTAACGTGTGTTTATACAATATCGCGCCGAGCGGCGCTCCTACGAAAATCGTTATCTGTTTTATTTTAGGCCATGGGGCACTCTGCTGGGCCTTCCCTTTTCCATACCTGCTGCACCGGTACAAATTTACATTGTGGGAGCGCCGCTCGGAGCGATAAACCGGCTTTGGTTGCTACACCCAATCGCGCCGAGCGGCGCTCCTACAATATTATTCGAGGTCGTACAGGGTTTTTGGTGGTGTGTTCTTTTCCATTCGGCTTTTGCCCCGGCTCAAAATGACCCCTACCAGGAATATCGTCAGTGTGCCAATAACGATCGTCATGAAGCTGTGCAGCGGGTTGGCCCACCAGGCTTCTTTGCCCGGTGACAGGCTGGCCCAGGTGATGACCAGTACCCCGATAACGACGGCGGTGGCGGCTTCGAAGGAGCGTGCGCAGCGGGACAATGCGCCGAGCAGGAACAGGCCCAGCATGCCACCGGAGAAGATGCCGGCCAGTGACCACCAGGTATCCAGCGCGCCTTTGATGGAGATCATTAACAGGGCGGTGGATGTGCCCAATACACCGAGGATGACAGTGATGATGCGGAGGAATTTCATCTGGCTGCCGGCGCTGGCCTGTCGGTTTAATAAGCGCAGATAGACGTCGTTCATCAACAGGCTGGCCGATGAGTTCATTGAGGTATCGGCTGAACTCATGGCGGCGGCGAACAGAGCGGCGATGACCAGGCCGGTGAGTCCTGCGGGAAGTTCATGGACGATGAAATGCGGGAAGACTTTGTCGCCGGCTATTTCTGTCGGCAGCAAACCGGTGTTGACCTGGTAGTAAGCAAACAGTGCTGTACCGAGCAGCAGGAACAATGCACTGACCGGGATGTAGGTCAGGGCACCGATCCAGACTGAGCGCCGGGCATCGGTCAATGAGCGCGCAGTTTGATAGCGCTGGATGTAACTCTGGTCGATGCCGAAGTTCTGCAGGTTGATGAAGATGCCATAGAACATAATCAGCCAGAAGCCCTGTTCGGTAAAGCTTAGATCGAAGCTGCCGAGCGATGTTTTATCGGCTTCGGCGGCGATATCCATGATCTGGCCAAATCCACCCGGCATCAGCCAGATGATGGTTGCCAGCGAGACCACCGCACCCAGCGTTAAAATGACACTTTGTACAGCATCGGTCCAGATCACCGCTTCTATTCCACCGACTACGGTATACAGCGTAACGAGGATGCCTGTGATAATAATGATGGTCGGTAGATCCCAGCCAGTCAGTGTTTCCATCGCCAGCGCAACCAGAAAAAAGATGGTACCCATGCGTGCCAGCTGAGTCAGCAGGTAAAACACCAGTGCATAGAGCCTGGCCCACAGTCCAAAACGGCGCTCGAGGTAGGCATAAGCAGACACATCACCGGTGGAACGGTACAGTGGGATAAACCAGCGCGAGGCAACCCAGGCGGCAAAGGGCAATGACAGTGAGAATACAAAGGCACTCCAGTTATCCATATATGCCTTGCCGGGCAATGCCAGAAAGGAGATTGATGACAGGTAGGTGCCAAATATGGACAACCCAACGACCCAGCCGGGCAGACGCCTGTGCGCCATCATAAAGCCTTCGACATCGGAAGATTTACGATAGAACAGGCAGCCAAAACCGGTAACCAGCAGGACGTAGACGATGAGAACTATGATGTCTAGGTTGGTCAAAGCGGGTTACGATTTACGCGTTAGGGGTTACGGTTAATATAACAGCAAAAGAAAAAATCTTTGACTCTCGCGGAGTTCGCAGAGTACGCGGGGAGGTCAAAAGCCTTTTTAGTGTGAACATATTCCAGATTTTTGGTTTCCCTGCGCTCCCTTGCGTTCCTTGCGAGAGATATGTTTTAGGTATTGGCTTTTAGGATCACAGGTTTGTTTTTACGTAACCTGTAAACCATAAACCGTCATACTTTCTATTTTTTATTACGAAATTTTTCCAGTTCTTCCTGCAGCCAGTCCTGTGTGCGAATTTCCTCTTTTTCCGTGCAACGTATCGTATAGTACTTACCACTCATGGTGCTTTTAGTCGCCGAGTATTCGATAAATTCTTCGGTGCTGGTTATGTCGCCTTTGAAATAATCGTATTTTTTCTGGATATGTGAAGTCGCATCTTCGACATTATGTTCTGTGCCGTTGCGAACCATGACGCAATCAGACTGCCGTAAAAACTCCAGCAGGTGTTCGACTTCAGGCTTCTGTTCGGCAGAAACATCGGCGGTTGCTGTTTGTAGACTGAATATGATTAGTAGCGCGATAAGCTTCTTCATGAGTTTAAATTCAAAGTTCAAAGTTCCATAACATTATAACCGTTCCCTTTCCTCCTTTCCTCCTAATCCTTAGTCCCTGGTTCCTGATCTAAAAACCATCGCGCCGAGCGGCGCTCCTACAATAGGAGACCGGATTAAGATTTACGATTTAGGTTTTACGAAAACCTAACACGTAACACGTAAAACGAATCCTTTCCCCTTGACACCTGAAACCTGACACTTGAAACTGCTTTCCATGACCCTGACAAAATTCAGCCGCATCATCGGTCTTGCCGGTGTTGATGACAGCGAAAACAGCCGTGCGATATATGCGGCAAAAATCCTCGAATGGCCGATGATGGGCATTGCCCTGTGGATACTGATTGAATGGTATCTTGGCGCCAAAGGCCTGTCATCTCATGCTCTATCTGTTTTTACTAACTGGCTGGTTTTACTGGCTTTTTTGTTCGAGGTTGTGCTGCTTTCCAGTCTGGTGAATAACAAGTGGCTGTATTTACGCACCAACTGGATGAACGTACTCATCATCATCTTCGGTATCCCTATCATTCTCGAAGGGGGTGAGATGGCTGCCGCACTGCGGAGTTTCCGTGTTCTGATTGCCCTACAGGTGTTTATCAATGCCAGCAGTACCTTTCGTTTGCTGCTGGCGCGAAATCATCTTGGAACGACTCTTGGCGTTAGTCTGATTATCATGGTTGTCGCAGGCATCCTGATAGCAGGCATAGATCCAGCCATCAACTCTGCATGGGAAGGCGTCTGGTGGGCCTGGGTAACCATCACAACTGTTGGCTATGGGGATGTGGTACCGGTAAGCGCGGAAGGACGTGTACTGGGTGCCATCCTGATTCTGATCGGAGTCGGCCTGTTTGCCATGCTGACTGCCAGTTTCTCTGTGCTATTTATTTCCCGCTCCGAGGACAGAATGGAGGAAAATATTGAGAAACAGGTCAGCCAGAAAGAAGCACAGGCCATGGCTCAGTTAACCAGAATTGAAAAAAGGATGGAACGGCTGGAGGAGAAGATTGAAGAGCTTCTAAAAGAAAAATGATGGTTTTACGTATTACGTAAATCAGGGTAAACCCTGAGAATAATCACCGTACATCTGCTATTATCTACCGCTTACGACGGACTTTGGATGATTTTCTGGAATTAGCGCTGGATTTGTGGTCATATCCGGCGCTCCCAAGCCCCCCCCCTTTTTATTCAAAAATATAATATATCGGAGCCTATACATGAAAAATACTATTCTGCACCGTACAGGCATACTTGCTGCCCTGTTCTTTCTCTTCTCTTTCAACGCCTGGTCGGCCGAGAATCTTAAACCTTATATGCTGGTTGCCAGCGATGGCAAAGATGTAGGTGCCGTTGCTGAGTCAACAAAAAGTAAGCTGCAGTCAGGTGGCTTCGAAGTTGTCGGCGAATATTCACCCTATGACAATGCCCAGGTCATCGTCGTCAGCAGCGATGAACTAAAGGCCTTAGCAGCCAAGTCTGAATTCGGCGGCTATGGTGCGGTCGTCCGTGTGTCAGTTACCAAAAACGGTGACATTATTGAAGTCGTTTACAGTAACCCAGTATACTGGGCAAAGGCCTTCCGCCTGGCAGATGACCAGTCCGCTGTTGCAACGAAACTGACTGCTGCGCTGGGTGATGCTAAAGCTTTCGGCTCAAAAGATGGGCTGTCTGTAAAAAAACTGGAGAAATATCACTACGCACCATTTATGCCTTATTTTGATGATCCTCATAAACTGGGTGGTGCTGACTCTCATGCAGCCATACTGGCAAAGGTCAACAGCAACCTGGAAACAGGAAAAAGCGGAATCAAAAAAATCTACGAAGTTAAGATTCCCGGAAAAGATGAGACTGTAATCGGTGTCACAATGACAGAAGGCGCTGCGGCTGATAAAGGTATTATGGGCAAGATCGATGTGTCTGGAACGCGTCACACCGCCCACCTGCCCTACGAAATTCTTGTCTCAGGAGATAAGGCCTATGCATTGTCTGGAAAATTCCGCATTGCCCTGTCCTTCCCTGACCTTTCTATGATGGGCAAAGGTTCATTCATGGAAATCATGGATGCACCGCCTGCTATTAAAGAGCAGTTGTCTACGCTTACAAAATAAGCATTTAGACAAGGAAATAAAAAACCGGCTTCTGGCCGGTTTTTTTGTTTGCAGGAACGACGCCTTAGGCAAGATAGATTTTTCACAGGCAAACCCATCGCGTCGAGCGACGCGCCTACATTTTCACTTTCCCATCCGTGCCCTATTCACGACAGCTTAGACGATATGCGGCATTAAATAATAATCAAGCCGGCCTGAAAAAGGTGCTTTTCGCTTTGTTAGATGCGAAAATTATAGTACACATGAACACCGCCCCCCGACAAGCCCCCCTGCTTGATATTAGCTATCAAGAGCGTGAAACACTGCCTGATGCCCTGAGTGACCCCTATACTCTGGCTATCATCGATTTTGCTGGTCAATCAAAGCTCCCTGATGACAAGCGAATCATTATTGGTACACCGGCACTGGCTGGTGGTGATCTGCTGGAGGTATGGCGTACGGATGAGCTTCCCGAAGATGGTAAGCTGGGTGATATCTATTTCCGCAGGACTTCTTCACTGATCTTTGGCCGGGTTATCGTCGCCAATGACAATGACCCTGTCGAGTCGATCACGCAGAATATATACCAGCAGATAAACCAGTTGCAGCAGGAACTCGACTATCCACAAATGATCCGTGTGTGGAATTACCTGTCCTGGATCAACCGGCATGATGACGGTATGGAACGTTATCAGTCATTCTGTGTGGGTCGTCATCAGGCCATCGATACCTCACAAGGATTTGAAACCCACCTGCCCGCCGCTACGGCTGTCGGCACGCATGATGACCATGTAATGGTCTACTTTATTGCTGCACGCGAGGACGGCTTACAGATTGAAAACCCGCTGCAGGTCAGTGCCTTTGACTACCCTGCCCGCTATGCCCCGAAAAGCCCTGCTTTTTCCCGCGCCATGGTCAAGCAATGGGGGGAGCCAAAACACCTTTATATCTCTGGCACTGCCAGCATCCTTGGTCACGAGACCCGGCACAAAAACCAGTTGTTGGAACAGCTTGATGAATGCCTGAACAATATGGACATTCTTATCACTGAAGCCGACAAACAGGCAGCTATCGGCATCCAGGACGTTTCCGACCTGACCGGCATCAAGCTCTATTTGCGTCAGCAGGAGGACCTTGAATCTGTCATCTCCCATCTAAGCAATCGTGTTGGAAATAAAGTGCATGTGGTCGTTCTACATGCCGATATTTGCCGGGATGATTTGTTGCTGGAGATTGAGGGGTTTTATTCGGGGAGTAAAATCTGAAGTTTTAAGACTAAGGGAGCATAGATGGGTTTCTTACATCTTTTGTCCTGAATCTTCTATCATTCAAATTCTTCTTTTTCTTTTTTCTTCTTTTTCTTTTTTATTTTATTTACTACCGGCTTTAATGACTGCAGGTATACCGCAATGGCCTTGCGGTCGCTCTCTGGAAGTTGACTTAAACTGTTATCAATAATGCTGGCCATTTTTCCACCGCTGGAATCACCGTCAAGGGTGCTGCCGGTTTCGAAGTAGTAGACCAGGTCATCAACACTCCAGCGGCCTATACCGGTCTTTTTGTCCGGTGTGATATTGGGGACAGTGCCGACACCGGTCAGTTTCTGTTCGCCGGCGAAGGCTCTGCTGTTATCCAGTACACCTAGGCCTTTTCGCGGGGTATGGCATTCGGTGCAGTGACCCATCGCTTCGACCAGATAGGCGCCACGGTTCCATTCTGCTGTTTTGTCTGGCAGCTTGTGAAACTCGCCTGCCTTAAAATATTGGGATTTCCAAATCCTGGCTGACGGTACGATGGTCATATAAAAAGGTAGATCGTGTTTTTGGTTGAGCTTCTTCACTGGTTTCTGTGAAAACAGATAGGCTTTTAGTGCCAGCACATCTTCACGCTGCATCTTCGTATAGGCTGTATACGGGAAGGACGGGAAATAGTGTTTGCCCTGCGGTGAGATGCCCTGCTGCAGGGCACGAATAAAATCTTCATCAGACCAGCTGCCGATACCGGTCTCCCTGTCCGGCGTGATGTTCGGGGAATAGAAGGTGCCGAAATCGGTTTTCAGTGCATAGCCGCCAGCCAGCGGCTCACCGTTATTTTCCTTATCGGTATGGCACACGGCGCAGCTTGCGGCATTAAATATCAACTCTCCCCTTTCGATAACACTAGCTGGCTGTTCACTCGCTGCCAGTTGCGGCGTCACAGCCGACAGCAGCAAGGCCGTCAGCAGGGGCTTCATTCCTCTTCAGTGCGGAATTTTTCGTGACAAGATTTGCAGCTGTCTGAAAGTTTTTTAAATGAAGCGGCTAATGCAGCCTTATCACCCGCCGCAACAGTCTTGCTGAAATCAGCCGCTGCCTGCTGGTTTTTTTTCACTTCTTCATCAAATTCTTTTGCCTTGCTCCAGACTTCCTCTTTTGCCCGGGTATCGCCGAAGTCTGAATCTTCAGGAAATAACACCCCAATTACATTTGAGATTTCTGCAATACTGCCGGCATGGAGCTTTAGCTGGTCCTGGAAATCGACTTTGCCTCGGACAATGCGCGCCGCTGCCGACATGTGGGAACCAGAGGCTTTCATTACGCTAATGCGGTATTTGATAATGTCTTCGGATTCAGCGGCGTAGGCAGGAAAGATTACTGAAGCGAGTATGATTGATGCGGTTAGTTTTTTTATGTTCATGGTCTGTCCTGGTTCTTAGGTCATAGGTCATTCATTTGTTTTACCGTAACACGTAAAACATAAAATATGTATATTAAAACTAGTCTGCTTTAAAATACACCTATGTTTACTGTCATCATTGTCACAGCAATCTTTTATATACCCTTTCACGTTGGGCCACCGGTTTTGCTGTCTTTACTCTATGGCCGCGATGCACACCAACGGAAGTTGTATACGCTGCAGATACTACTGGACTCGTTTCTGACGCTGCTAGTATCGATTACGGCCTTTTTTATGTTATGGGAAACGCATCTGGGAATTGCCATTGCGGTGATGCTGGTGATGATGGCAGTGCCTTACATTCGGGTTTGGAAGTTTAGAAAAGCATATGAAAGACAAAGGACCAGTGACTAAGGATGAAATGAAAAAATACTGTATCGGACTTGTTGTGGCAGGCGAGAGCGTTCATAATTCTGTGTCAGATTGATTTAGATTTCCAGCACGCTATCTAAGCGGCCTTCAAAATAAATATCGAGTTGAGACAGTGCCTGGC
>JBLYYR010000270.1:0-13941 GCA_048550195.1 Arenicellales bacterium | reverse complement strand
TGCCGTTTTGGTTTGTCCCATATCGCAAATGCGAAGTCGCCCAGGATTTTATAAGGCGCTCCTACACCCCAACGGATGTAGCACTCGAGGATCAAAGAAGCATCATCAAGAGATTCTACCGAATCTGGGGAGAAACCCAGGAGGGACATCAATTCAGTACGATTATCAATCCTGCCATGCAATGTGATTGCATATTGGCCGGATGAATGCAGGCAGGGAAAAGAGTCAATCTGCGCAGTGGGCGTCAGCCGTTGCGCCAGCAGCCCAAAGCCAATATTACCTTGTTTCCAATACCCTATCCCATCAATACCACGGTTAGCACTCCTGATGGTGATGGATTCTAACTGGCTGTTGTCTACCGGTCGACCATCCAGGTTAAGGATTCCCGCGATACCACCCATCTATGAAACCAGACAAGGGTTTGGGACAGACCTGCTTTTTAGTATTCTTTTCACAACACTCAGCAACGATGTAAACTATACTGACTATAGCAGCCTCACATAGCGTTCACGAATCGTCATATTATCGATTAGCAGGTTCCCGTTTAGTTCAACCCAGGCATGGGCGCTGAAGGTATCACTCTTATTGACACCGATGTGAAGTTCCGTGTCGAACCCCCTATGCTGCAACAGCCGACAAAGCACCAGAGATTGTTTCAGGCAATTGGCCCGGTAGAGCCCAAATCGGGCGGCAACTGATACCATTCGTGCGACTGTCCGACTTTCTTCTAAAGAATCGATTTTGGAGGGCTGACGATCCACTTGCACGGGAAGGCCACGGTTCAGTAATCTCCGGGTGCGATTGAAGCCCAACAAGTAAATACTGAGTCCAGTTATTGGCAGTAAAACCATTGCAATAAACAGTAGCCGCCATTCCATAAGAGACAGATTCCTTAATTGATCAAGTCGGCTCATCATTTATTTGCTGGGTTCCGTAGCAGATTCCATACTAATCAGTCCGGCTTCCTGGAGTTTGTTCAGAAGATCACTCAAGTCCTGTTCTAAATGCTCTGCATCCACATCGTATTCATTTAACATAGTATGAAATACGGATTGTAGATCATCCTGTTCCTGCAACAACTGCCAGATACGTGTCCCTACCTCATCGAGCCCGAAATAGCTCTCGCTCTTCAGGTCAAGGATGACAGTTTCGCCATTCACTTCCTGCGACAGGGCTTCTTTGGAGATGGTTATTCTTTTAGTTTCAAAGTTCACTAATCCTTATCCTTGTTCTGTGCTGAAAGAATCGGGCCGAGGCGGCGCTCCTACGTTGTACAACTGTTTGCAGCCTGTCGTCGGAACATCAGCCTCGGCGCGATTAATAGAATGGTGTATTTAAATGTCAACGGCACGCAAAGTACCGAAACCAGGAAGTATAAGAAAATAGTAACATGCTAATAAATCAATTTTTCAGCCTATAAATTGATTAATTACCCCTGCAGCCATAAGTTTGGCAAAATACAATTAATTATGCCAATGAATAACGATAACGAATATCAATGAGCGCGCCCAAACACGATCCCATTAAACCCCCCGAGGCCAGTTCTGTAGAGGTCAAGAACACCACATGTTATATGTGTGCCTGCCGTTGTGGTATCCGCGTGACTTTACGTGATGGTGAGGTGCGTTTTATCCAGGGCAACCCGGATCATCCATTAAATAAAGGCGTGATCTGTGCCAAGGGTGCATCCGGCATCATGAAGCAGTATTCGCCTGCACGTCTGACTAAACCATTGCTGCGTAAAAAAGGGCACGAACGTGGCACCAATGCTTTCCGCGAGATCGAATGGGAAGAGGCCTTCCATATCATGGAAGAACGCCTCAGCAAGATTCGTGCAAAGGATCCAAAGAAATTTGGTATCTTCACTGGCCGTGACCAGATGCAGGCGCTGACGGGCATGTTTGCCAGGCAGTTTGGTACACCGAATTATGCCGCCCACGGTGGTTTCTGTTCAGTCAATATGGCGGCAGGCATGATCTATACTATTGGCGGCTCATTCTGGGAGTTTGGCGGCCCGGACCTGGAGCGGTCCAAGCTGTTTATCATGTTTGGCACGGCTGAAGATCATCATTCCAACCCGATGAAGATCGAGCTGGCAAATTTTAAACGCAGCGGTGGTCGTTTTATTTCGATCAATCCGGTGCGTACCGGTTACTCGGCCATCGCTGATGAATGGGTGCCGATCAAACCCGGTACCGATGGCGCACTGCTGCTGGCGATCATTCATGAAATCATTCAGCTTGGTTTGTATGACCGCGATTTTCTGACCCAGTACACCAACTCTGCACAGCTGGTGAACCAGGACGAAGCCAGCACCGAATTTGGTATGTTTGTGCGTTTCGAAGTGCCGCCGGAAGAAGGCTGTTTCGATCCGCAGAACAAATTGTGGTGGGACCGCAATCTCGACAAACCGATATCCACTCACACTGAAGGTGTTGATCCTTATCTGCTCGGTGAGTTCCACTGGGAAGATGGCACACTGATGAAGCCGGCCTTCCAGCTGCTTAAAGAGCGCGTCGAGGAATACACACCTGAATGGGCAGAGAGCATTACCGGTATTGATGCAGAAACCATACGCCGCCTGGCGCATGAGATGGGCGTCACCGCACGGGATCAGAAGATCGAACTGCCGATACAGTGGACCGACAGCTGGGACAATGACCATGATTCTATTACCGGTAACCCGGTGTCTTTCCATGCTATGCGGGGACTGGCCGCTCATTCGAATGGTTTCCAGACTATCAGATCACTGTCTATCCTGATGACCCTGCTGGGCACCATAGATCGCCCCGGTGGTTTCCGTCACAAGGCACCGTTCCCGCGTCCGATTCCTCCTTGCCCGAAGACGCCTTCCGGGCCTGAAGGGGTGCAACCGAATACACCATTAGCCGGTATGCCACTGGGCTGGCCTTCTGACCCGGATGACCTGTTTGTCGATGATGATGGCGAAGCCGTACGTATCGACAAGGCCTTCTCGTGGGAATACCCGTTGGCGGTGCATGGCCTGATGCATAATGTCATCAGCAATGCCTGGCGCGGTGATCCCTACAAACTCGATACACTATTGCTGTTCATGGCCAATATGGCCTGGAACTCATCAATGAACACCACCAAAGTCCGCGATATGCTGGTTGATAAAGATGCCAACGGTGATTACAAGATTCCATTCCTGATTGTCTGCGATGCTTTTCAGTCAGAGACGGTTGCCTTTGCCGACCTGGTACTGCCGGATACGACCTACCTTGAGCGTCATGATGTGATGTCGATGCTGGATAGACCGATCTCCGAATACGATGGGCCGATGGATTCTGTGCGCATGCCGGTGTTGCCGCCAAAAGGTGACTGTAAACCTTTTCAGGATGTACTGATTGAGATGGGTACTCGCTTGAAGTTGCCTGCATTCGTGAAGGATGATGGCAGTCGTAAGTTCCGTGATTATCCGGACTTCATTATCAATTATGAATCTTCTCCGGGCTCCGGTATCGGGTTTCTGTCCGGCTGGCGCGGCAAAGGTGGTGAAAAATTTTTGCGTGGTGAACCGAACCCGCGTCAGTGGGAAATGTATGCCAAGAATGACTGCTATTATCATTATAAACTGCCGAAGTCTTATCAGTACATGCGTAACTGGAACAAGGGGTATTTACAGTGGTCACAGGATCATGGCATGACGCGTTATGCCGAACCGATACTGATACACCTATATTCAGAAGTGCTGCAGAAATTTCGTCTGGCAGCAGAAGGCAAGTCCTATGGTCGCCAGCCGCCGGAACGTTTGCGCAAGCGCGTGAAAACACATTTTGATCCTTTGCCGTTTTATATGGAAACGCTGGAATCACAACTCATTGATACGCAGGAATACCCGATCAATGCCATCACGCAGAGACCGATGGCGATGTACCATTCCTGGGATTCGCAGAATGCCTGGCTGCGCCAGATCCATACTTACAATCATCTTTATCTGAGCCCGAAACTTGCTGAAGCCAATGGCATTGCTGATGGCGACTGGGTCTGGGTGGAATCCCCGCACGGCAAAGTGAAGGGTATCTGTAAATTCTCCGAAGCGGTAGAGCCGGGAACCGTCTGGACCTGGAATGCTATTGGCAAATCAACCGGGGCCTGGGGGCTGGGACCAAAGGCCAATGAATCGCAGCAGGGATTTCTATTGAATCATGTCATCTCTGAAGAACTGCCGCCCTGTGAATCTGGCGAACACATGTCGAATTCCGATCCGGTTACCGGTCAGGCGGCCTGGTATGACGTACGGGTGAAAGTGTATAAAGCTGATGACAGCGAACCGGGTAAAACATCGCCACAGTTCAGGCCGATGAAGCATTATCCTGGCATGGATAAGAAGCGTGGCAGGGTGCAGGCGTATTTTGCGGGCAGGTTTAAAAGAAGATGAAGGACTAAGGACCAAAGATTAATGATTAATGATCAAATACTAAATATTGAGCATGAAGGAGTAAGGACAGACGAGCTTTTGCTTTTGACCTTTCTTTATCCTTCATCCTTTGTCTTTAATCTGAAGCCGGAGGCTTCATGACCCAACTCGCCCTCGTCATTGACCTCAACGTCTGTGTCGGCTGCCATGCCTGCGTGACGTCGTGCAAGCAGTGGAATACCTCCGGTGCGGCCGGGCCGCTGGTGGATCAGAATCCCTATGATGCAGATCCGACGGGTACTTTCTTTAATCGTGTTCAGACCTATGAAGCCGGTGTTTATCCCAATACCGAGACCATACATTTCCCAAAATCCTGTCTGCACTGTGAAGATCCACCCTGTGTACCGGTTTGCCCGACAGGGGCATCCTACAAACGTGAGAGTGACGGCATCGTGCTGGTCGACTACGACAAGTGCATCGGCTGTAAATACTGCTCCTGGGCCTGCCCTTACGGTGTGCGAGAATTTGATGAAGACCGCAAAGTGATGACCAAGTGTACGCTTTGTGTTGATCGCATCTATGACGAGAGATTGCCAGAGTCCGAGCGCAAACCTGCATGTGTAATGGCCTGTCCGACATCGGCAAGGTTGTTTGGCGATGTGCATGACCCGGATACCGAAATATCAATAGCCATCCGTGAAGAAGGCGGGTATCAGTTGATGCCTGAATGGGGAACCAATCCATCCAATCACTATCTGCCACGACGCAAGAACAAGATGCGTATCCATAAAGATGAACTGGAACGTGCGGATAACCCATTGAAGAAAGAAGATGGTGAAAGGCGTGTTGTGCCGGGTGACACACAGACACTGGATGATGTGGCATGGTAAACGTGCAAGGAAACGGTCTTTTGACGACATTACGGCGTTGCCTGTGTGCTCGATTCGTCATGTATGGATCTATACATTCCTCATCTGCGCGCACTGGCGCCTTGTCCTGTCGCCAGAATCCTCGTTTCGAGGCGTGGGTTTATGTAGATGTTAGTTAATACCAAATACATGAAACGTAAAACAATTTTTTCGGAGAAAACATGCATCCTGCATTTTCTGTAATCTTTTTAACAACCCTGATCGGCGCCGGCCAGGGTTTGTTTCTGGCTATTTATACAGAGCACATGTACGCGACATTTAATGTGGTGTCTTACGAGCCCAACACCCTGTTTCCGCTTATGGCCAGTGTTGTAGCGTTGATATTATGTGTTGCTGGCTTGATTGCCTCCTTCTTCCATCTCGGCAAACCGATGCGGGCATGGCGCTCGGCAACGATGTGGAGAACGTCCTGGTTATCCCGTGAAGTTATTGCCTTGCCGGCGTTTATGGGGGTGCTATTTGTCTATGGACTGGCTCTATTTATGGACTGGCAACCGGTAATGTTTATGATTGGTTCCATACCTGTGACGCTGACACTGCTGATCGGTTTATTGGCGACAGCTCTTGCGTTTACCTTATTCGCCTGCACCGGCATGATTTATGCCTCACTGAAATTTCTGCAGGAATGGCACTCGCCATTGACACTGGTGAACTACACACTGATGGGCATGGCTTCGGGCTTTTTGCTGGCAACCGTTGGCGCTGCATTTATGGCGCCTGATGTGATGATGTTTTATGGTATCTGGGCAGTTATCCTGACGCTTCTTGCATTGTTTTTTAGAGTTGTTTCACTGGTTCGCAATAGTCGCATCAAACCGAAGGCCACCGTGCAGTCGGCTATCGGGGTTAAACATCCTCAGATTAAAGAAAAAGACCAGGGCTTTCAGGGTAGTTCGTTCAATACCCGTGAATTCTTTCATCATGTAAAGCCAAAGGTGTTCAGATCTATCAAGTGGTTCTTCCTGGTGACGGCGTTTGTGCTGCCAGTCGTGCTGCTGGTATATGGCATGCTTTTCTTCTCACCAGAGGTGCTAATTATTGCCTTTGTCGTCCAATACATCGGTTTGATGGCTGAACGCTGGTTCTTTTTTGCCCAGGCTAATCATCCGCAGAACCTTTATTATCAGCTGGTTTGAAAGAGAAGTTTTACGATTTATGTATAACGTTTTACGGAAGGGCTAAAATCCACGTAACACGTAACACGTAACACGCAACACGTTCTTCTTAGTTCCTTGACTGCATCCCCCTGATTCCGCATCATGCGGTATCCGGTAGATACCATTCCCAGAACAAAAAGGTGACATCATTGAACGCCCCCTACAAGCTGTCTTTTTTCCTTTTTATATCCGCTTTCCTGTTCTCCGCCTGTGGTGACAAACCCGAGCAGGTTCAGCATGCTGCGCCTGAAGTGACGGTAGTAAAAGTCAGCCCAAAGGACACGCCTGTCTCTTCTGAGCTTGTCGCCAAGACACAAAGCTCTCGACGAGTAGAGATTCGTTCACGGGTTACAGGCTTTCTTGATAAGAGGGAATACGAAGAAGGCAGTATGGTGGATGTTGGCCAGGTACTGTTCCAGATAGACCCTAAGCCTTTTCAGGCACAGTTAAACGCAGCTAAAGCTGAGCTCAATCAGCAGCAAGCCCGGATGGTGACGGCAAAGGCCAATCTTGATCGTATCGAACCGCTGGCTAAACAGAATGCTGTTGCCAAAAAAGAACTCGATGACGCCCTGGGTAACTACCGCTCAACGTCTGCATCAGTCGAAGCGGCAAAAGCCAAGGTAGTGCAGGCTGAACTGGATCTGGGCTACTGTACTATTACTTCGCCTGTCCACGGAGTTTCCAGTTATGCCAGCTTAAGGGAAGGCGCTTATGTTGGACCAGGGAAAGACAGTCTGCTGACCTATGTGGCACAGCTTGATCCAATGTGGGTGGAGTTCAGTATCTCAGAGAACCAGATACTCAAGCACCAGGCTGAAGTTAGAGATGGAGCAATGATTGCCCCGGAGAATTTTATCGTGGAAATTGTGCTTGCCGACGGTACGGTGTTCCCGAATAGAGGCGAGATTACATTTTCCGATGCCTCGCTCAGCGAAGAAACTGGTACCTTCCTGATCCGTGCCGAGGTAGCCAACCCCAAAAAAGAGCTCCGTCCCGGTATGTTCGTACGGGCGGTTCTTAAAGGTGGCGTACGCCCAAATGCCATCCTCGTACCACAGCGTGCAGTGCAGCAGGGAGCAAAAGGCAGTTTCGTCTGGGTGATAAATGAAGAAGGCAAGGCAGAGTTCAATCCTGTTGCGGTGGGAAACTGGCTTGGCGATCAGTGGTTTATTAACTCGGGGCTAAACGGCGGTGAGACTGTGGTGGTTAACGGCGCACTGAAGCTGCGTGCCGGGGTGCCGGTGAAGATTGTTGAGGCAGGCAGTAAAGATAAAAAAACTTCTGCTGAAAAGGCAGACTAGTTGATGGGTGCCACAACCAGTTCATGGATTCTCATCTCACATCCAAAATCGCCCATCTCTACGTTAAGAACCTTCGCAATAGCTGGCTATTCCGTGCGATTCCTGGCTTGACATGAACGATTTTGTAAACAATCTGGTTTATCCAGGATTAATTGTGGTTCCCATATGATCTCATCTACCTTTATTAATCGACCGATCCTGTCATCGGTGTTGTCGATAATTGTCGTTATCGGCGGCCTGGTGACTCTCGGTGGTCTGCCAATTAACCAGTACCCGGCCATTACGCCGGTACAGGTGACGGTCAGTGCCAGTTACCCCGGCGCCGATGCGGAGACGGTAGCCAATACAGTCGCTGCGCCGATAGAAACACAGGTCAACGGCGCCGATAATATGCTCTACATGCAGTCGACCTCTTCGGCGACTGGAGAGATGTCACTGACTGTCTATTTTGATATCGATACCGACCCGGACACAGCAGAAGTTCAGGTTAATAACCGCGTCAGCCTGGCCTTGCCCGAGTTGCCGGACACTGTGCGTAGCACAGGTGTCAAAGTAGAGAAGCGCTCAGCCAGTATCCTGATGCTGATCGGGCTCTTTTCCCCGGACGGTCGTTATGATGAAAAATATATCGGTAATTATGCCAATCTTTATGTGCTGGATGCACTAAAGCGCGTTAATGGTGCCAACCAGGCCTCAATTATGGGGCTGCCGGACCTGGCCATGCGTGTGTGGCTGCAGCCGGATCGCATGGCCAGCCTGGGCATTACCACGAGTGACATTCAGAAAGCAGTGAGCGAGCAAAACCAGCAGTTCGGTGCTGGCAGGCTGGGCGCTTCACCCACCAATGAGCCGGTAGAAATGACCTTCCCGGTGGTTACCGGCGGACGTTTCTCAGAGCCTGAAGAATTCGAAAATATTATCCTCAGGGCAGATTCTAAAGGTACGGCGATTGTACGCTTGAAAGACGTCGCCAGGGCTGAAGAAGGGCAGAAGTCCTACATGCTGCGATCCTCGTTAAATGGCAGTCCGTCTACATTTATTGCGGTGTATCAGCAGCCGGGTTCCAATGCACTGGAAGTCGCTGAAAGTGTCGAAAAAATGATGGAGGAGCTGAAAAAAAGCTTTCCGGAAGGCATCGACTATAAAGTCTCTTTTGATACCACCAAGGTGATTGAGGCATCTATTGATGAGGTTGTTGAGACACTCATTATTGCCATTATCCTGGTCGTGCTGATGACGTATCTGTTCCTGCAGAAAGTGAACACTACTCTAATCCCTACCATTGCCATTATTGTATCCATCATTGGTACTTTTATTGGTATGGGGGCGCTGGGCTTTACCATAAATCTATTAACCTTATTTGGCCTGGTGCTGGCGATAGGCATCGTCTGTGATGACGCCATTGTGGTGGTGGAAAATGTTGAACGCAATATCGATGAACTCGGTCTGGACCCTAAAGAGGCCACTTTTCGCGCCATGGAAGAGGTGACGGGACCAGTCATTGCCACCACGCTGGTGCTGATTGCCGTGTTTGTCCCTGTTGCCTTCCTAAGTGGTACCACCGGCGTGCTGTACAAACAATTTGCTATTACTATTGCGATATCAGTGGCGATCTCCAGTTTTGTTGCGCTGACATTGACCCCTGCACTGGCAGCAATATTGATCAAGCCTTCAAAAGGTGAACCGGCTGGTTTTTTCCGCTGGTTCAATAACTGGCTGGCAGGTGTGACTGTACGCTATGCCGGCGGAGTTACCTTGACCCTGAAACGCACTGGCGTCGGGCTGGTGGCTCTGGCATTTATGATTTTTGCGATTGTTGCACTGTTTAAGACCGTACCGGGAAGTTTTGTGCCTGCCGAAGATCAGGGTTATGTATTTGCCGCCGTCATATTGCCTGATGGCGCCAGTCTGGATCGCAGTGAGGCACTGACGCAACAGGTCGCAGATATATTTTCTGAACATCCTGCGGTTAAAGATGCTTCTGCACTAGCCGGCTATAGCCTGATCGACAGTCAGTTCAAGACTAACACTGGTACCGTATTTATCGCTCTGAAAGATTTTGACGAGCGAAAGGAAGACGGTTTGTCTGTGACAGACCTGTTCGAATATGCCGTACCTCACTTGAACAAGCTGGAAGATGGCATTGCCTTTCCGATTAATCCACCTTCAATTCCCGGTCTCGGGACCCAGGGTGGCTTTGAGTTCTGGTTGCAGAACCGGGGCCAGGGCGGCGCAGCCAGGTTGGCTGAAGTGACCAATGAGATTATTGCAAAAGCGAATGAACGCCCTGAAGTGACACGTCTGAATACCACCATCAATGCAGCATCACGCCAGTTGAAGGCCAATGTTGATCGATCAAAATCCGAGACCCTAGGTCTTCCCGTACCAGACGTTTATGCAGCCCTGCAAACCCTGTTTGGTTCTCTGTATGTCAGTCAGTACAACAAGTACGGGCGTGTCTGGCAGGTTATCCTGCAGGCTGAGCCTGAATTCAGAGAAAAGCCGGAAGATATGCAGAACATTTATGTGCGCCAGAATCAGGGGGAAATGGTCCCCCTTTCTTCGGTAGTCTCTGCTGAATATGTCACCGGTCCCGACCTGCTGCCAAGATTTAATGGTTTTATGGCGGCCAAAATTACCGGTGATGCGGATACCGGTTATAGTTCCGGCCAGTCGATCAGCACTATGGAAGAAGTTGCCAGCGAAGTCAGCCCTGATGGATTTACCTATTCCTGGTCGGGACAGGCCTTTGAAGAGAAAAAGTCCAGCGGCTCCTCGGCTGTCGTTTTTGCCTTTGCACTGGTCATGGTGTTTTTAATCCTTGCCGCACAATATGAACAATGGTCGCTGCCGATAGCTGTGCTGACCGCTGTACCCTTCGGCATATTTGGTGCATTGGTCGCTGTCTGGCTACGTGGCATGGAAAACGATGTGTATTTCCAGATTGGCCTGATAACGTTGATTGGCCTGTCAGCCAAGAATGCTATTTTGATCGTCGAATTCGCCGAGTTGAAATATAACGAAGGGGCATCGGCTTTTGATGCCGCCGTAGAAGCCGCACGCTTACGGCTGCGGCCTATCCTGATGACGTCTCTATCATTTATTCTCGGCTCCATGCCGCTGGTGCTGGCATCCGGCGCCGGTGCAGCGGCTAGACACTCCATTGGTACCGGTATTATCGGCGGCATGATCGCGGCGACTACCCTGGCTTTATTCTTTGTACCGCTTTTTTATTACCTGGTCATCAGTATGAAAGAGAAAGTTTCAGGTGGACGGCCAGAACTGCAGGTGAAGGACCAAGGATGAATGATAAAAGACTAAAGATAAAGGACACATCTCGGCGGGGTTTCCTTCGTCCTTCATCCTTCGTCCTTTGTCTGGCCATGGTTTCCCTGTCCGGCTGCATGGTTGGCCCCGATTATGAAAAGCCGGAAGTGGACACCCCTGCTGAATGGCGTTATCAGGTGACGGATGCAGCGGATACGGTAAATACTGTCTGGTGGAATCAGTTTAATGACCCGGTACTGGACCAACTGGTAGACGAGGCACTGGACAATAACAAAGATGTGCGTATAGCGGCTGCGCGAGTCGAGGAGTTTGCTGCACGGGTTAATATCGCTCGTTCCGGACTGTTCCCGCAGTTTGGTTATGGTGCCTCGGGTGAACGCAACAAGGCGTCGTTAGAGTCGCTATCCGGTGCGCCTGCAGGCATCTCACGCACTAGCGACGTCTACAGTGCAGCAGTTGATGTAGGTTGGGAGCTCGACCTGTGGGGTAAGATTCGTCGTGCCACCGAGGCCGCTCGGGCAGATCTTCTGGCACAGGAAGAAGCCAGAAGAACGGTAATACTGACACTGGTGTCGAGTGTTGCTAATAGTTATATAGGCTTGAGAGCATTAGACAGGCAACTGGAGATTACCCATCGTACCCTTGCTACACGTAAAGACTCGCTCGATCTATTTGAACTGCAATTCAAGGGTGGCGTTGTGTCTCAACTTGAGGTCGCACAGGTGCGATCCGAGTATGAACAGGCAGCGGTCAGGGTGCCGGCGGTAGAACGCCAGATAGCTGTTCTGGAGAATGCGATCTCGGTATTACTTGGCAGAAACCCCGGAAACATAAGTCGAGGCAAGAGTATTGATGACCTTGTTCTGATAGAAGTCCCTGAAAGCATGCCATCAGATCTACTGCAGCGTCGCCCCGACATACGGTCATCAGAACAGAACTTGATTGCCGCCAACGCCCAGATTGGCGTAGCTAAAGCGCAGTACTTTCCCAGTATCTCGTTAACGGGTCTGTTTGGTTACGCCAGCGCTGCTTTATCTGATCTGCTTTCCAGCTCGGCAAACCTCTGGGGTTTGAATGGGGTGGTACTCGGTCCTATTTTTTCAGGCGGCAGTTTAACGGGCCAGCTGCGGGCTTCTGAAGCAGTACAACGCCAGGTACTAATTGCTTATCTGCAAACCGTACAGAACGCCTTTCGAGAAGTTGATGACGCACTTATTGTGACACAGAAAAGACGTGAAGAACTTGCTGCACTGGGTCGCCAGGTAGACGCGCTGAAAGACTATGCGCGACTGGCACGACTCAACTACGATGAAGGCCAGGTCAGTTTTATTGAAGTGCTGGATGCTGAGCGCCGGCTGTTTGATGTAGAACTGATCGAAGCTCAGGCGCGTAGCGATGTCTATGTCTCGCTGGTAACGATGTATAAAGTTGTTGGCGGGGGATGGGTGGTTGAGGCGGAGGCAAGAGCTAGTGATTAGGTTTTACGTATTACGTAAAGGCATGAAATTCGTAAACCGTAAACCGTAAACCGTAATACGATTTTCTCGTTCAGCTTCCATTCAGCGCCTATGCTGTATTCTTTCTCCACGGTCAGGGAATCCTGTGCCGATGAACAATAAAAGGAGAATGGAGATGAAACACGCTACGCTAAATATTATCGCAATCCTGTCTGCAATCATGATTGTTTCGCCAGCCAGGGCCGCGCATTCTGAAAGCGGTGATACTTACTATGACAGGGCAAAGGTGTTGTCTGTTGTACCGATACATAAAACAGTGAGTATCAGTACGCCACATCGTGAATGCCGCCAGGTGCCGGTGGTATCCTCTGACAAAGGGCGTGCTGGTACACACTACAAATCTGCAACCCCGATAATTTTTGGCAGCGTTGTAGGCGCTGCGGTTGGAAATCAGTTTGGTCACGGTACCGGTAAAACAGTTGGTACCATAGCCGGCGGTATACTTGGTGGATCTGTGGCGCGCGATGTCCAGCATCGCTATGGTAACAATGGTAACAGAGGGCAGGGGCATCGTGATGAGGCGACAAGGACTCAATGCGATACCTATGACGAATTCCATGATGAAGAAAGGATTGACGGTTACCAGGTAAAATATCGTTATAATGGACGTGTTTATCATACTCGGACAGATACCGACCCGGGCAAGAGAATGCAGGTGAAGGTCAGTGTAGTGCCGAGCAACTACTAGGGAGATGATTTACGGATTACGTGTTACGTTTTACGTAAAGTCAAAACCGAAACCGAAACCGTAAAACCTGAAGTTTCTATGGAGTAACAATGCGACTACTGAAATATTCTCTTGTTTTTCTGATACTGATCTCTTTTCAGACAGTTGTAGCTGCTGATAGTAAAAAACACTTCACCCTTGATGAAATGGCCTCACAGATACAGAAGCAATCCGACGTACAGATTCTCTCAGCAGACGTACAGCAGACAAAACAGGGAAAGATCTACCGCTTCAAGGTAAAAAAGAAAGGGCGCGTCAGGGTATTGCTGATGCGACCTGACGGGTCATCTGTATCGGCGAAACAAAAGTAGCGGGCCATGCGTATACTTGTTATTGAAGATGAGAAAATGTTGCGCGAACAGTTGCAGCTTAGGTTGCAGCAGCAGGGTTATGCAGTAGATGTCGCCAGTGATGGTGAAGAAGGTCTTTTCCTGGCAATGGAGCATCCATTCGATGCAGCGGTTATTGACCTGGGCTTGCCAATATTGTCTGGTATTGAAGTCATCCAGCAACTTCGTTCACAGGGCTCAGCGCTGCACCCGCAGCACACAGGCAGCGAGCCGGTAGTACAGGTCTTCCCGGAAGGCGCCGCGGGACTCCGCGTCGTCGAGATCCCGCAGGGTCGCAGCGATGACCCG
>JBLYYR010000269.1:0-8988 GCA_048550195.1 Arenicellales bacterium | reverse complement strand
TGAAAATGATTGATCAACTCCCACCGATTAAACAGTTCCTGGTAGATCGTGCATTAGGAAACTGAAGAGAGAGACTGAAGGGTGCCTCTATATGATTCATGAATAATCATATTGAATTAAAAAACCAGCCATCTTTGCGTTAAGAATCTTCGCAATAGTAAGCGATTACGTGCAACCCTCGCCTTGATATGACAGGTTTTGAATAACAATCTGACTATCCAGAATTAATAGAGGTTTCCTGAGAAAAATACCATTATTTATTGAAATTATTAAAAAAACTTGTTGGATTGGCGTAGTCAGCTAGAATAAATATTAATAATGTAGTATCTATAGCTTAATGTGTGGGGCGTGGCAGATTGTTCCGCATCTGTACACTAATAATAAATTAAATGGACATTTTTTTCTGATCGTAATCGGTAAAACAGTGTTTGGAGGAAGAGTCAGATGAAGCAGGGAAAAAAAATTATTTATGCAGCTGTCTGTGGTTTGGCAATTGCGCTGGGTGCAATAACTCAAACAGCGGCAGCTGCAACGCTGAATTTTGCCATACAGCCTATACTCGGTGAGGAAGCAACTAGAAAATCCTTTCAGCCACTGGCTGATTTTTTTGCCAAGGTTACCGGTGATGAGGTTGTTATCCACACTGCGCGTGATTTCCCTGAATACTGGGTCAATCAGAAAAAGGATAATCCCTATGATATCATTATGGATAATGCCTTCTTTACAGATTATCGAATAGAAAAAGCCGACTGGATTTCTGTTGCTAAAGTACCGGGCCTGGTCAGTTATACCCTGATAGTCACAGCAGATAACGCCGTATTTGAGGCCAGTGAACTGGTTGGCAAGCGAATTGCATCAGGAATGCCGCCTGCGCCATCGGGTGTTTTTCTTGGTCAGATGTTCAGAAACCCGTTACGCCAACCCTTTATCGTGCCTACAAACTCCTCTGATGAGTCAATGAAGAAGCTCCTTACTGGAGAGGTGATTTCAGCGATTGTCCCTACCCCACTGGTAAATATGGCACTGCAGAATGGTGAGGATCTGGTCGTGGTCAAGACCAGTGTGCAAATCCCCCACGTGGCCATCTCAGTTTCACCCAAGGTTTCTGAAGAAAAACGCGAAAAAATTAAGAAAGTATTACTGGAAGCAGACAAGACTGAAGAAGGCAAGGCGCTGCTAAAAGAATTGGGCTTCTCAAACTTTGAAGCTGCTGACCCCAGCCTGTATTCCGGCTTGATGCAGTACCTGCTTGATTTCTCATTTGCCGGCGAGTAGTTTCCTGGCCATATAGCAACTTTCTTCGTGTCAGTAGCTTAGAGCTTAACTGATTGTAATCTGCTATGGATCTGTTGCAAATTACTGCTGTCCTGATTACCCTGACGGCATTTTTTAGTTTCCTCAATCATGTCTATTTAAAATTGCCTGCAACAATCGGCGTTATGGCAATCTCCATGCATTGTCATTGATGTTGCTGATACTCGGCAGCATGGGTTTTCCACTGCTGCTGGAGCAGGAAAAAACATTGCTGGCCGGGATAGATTTCAGCGCCACATTGTTGCATGGCATGCTTAGCTTCCTGTTATTTGCCGGCGCCCTGCATGTTGATCTGAATCGCCTGTCGGAAATGAAGTGGATCATTGCCTCGCTGGCCACTATCGGTGTGCTGCTATCCACCCTGATTGTGGCATCACTGGTCTGGTCAATCACATTGCTGCTGGATTTGCCGCTAAGCTTTATTCATTGCCTGCTATTTGGCGCATTGATATCGCCTACCGATCCTGTCGCCGTTATCAGTACCCTGAAAACACTGGGCGTACCCGCTACACTGGAAACAAAAATTGCCGGAGAGTCATTGTTCAACGATGGTGTTGGTGTGGTGCTGTTCCTGGTGATATTTAATATCGCCTACAGCAGCGAACCTATGCAGGCTGCCGAGGTGGCAGCCCTGTTCATAACTGAAACCATTGGCGGTGCATTATTTGGACTGCTGGCGGGCTATATTACCTACCGCATGCTGCGGCGGGTTGATAATTATCAGATTGAGATTATTCTTTCGCTCGCGCTGGTGATGGGCGGTTATGCCTTTGCAGAAGCCTGGCATTTGTCCGCTCCGATAGCAATTGTAGTGGCGGGACTGCTTATTGGTAACCATGGGCGTAAATTCGCCATGTCAGAGCAAACACGCGACCACCTTGATACCTTCTGGGAACTGGTTGATGAAATTCTTAATGCCGTGCTATTTGTATTACTGGGTCTCGAAATTCTCTTGATTATTCCATTGTCAGCCAATGCATTCCTGTTGGCAATAGTTGCCATTCCGGTAGTCCTGTTGTCGCGCTTCATCAGCGTTTCTTTACCGGTTCCACTGTTGCTATCAAAATATCAGTTTTCACCCGGGGTCATTAAGATTCTTACCTGGGGTGGCTTGCGCGGAGGAATATCTGTTGCACTGGCATTGTCCTTGCCCGCCGATGAGGTGCGTCTGTATCTCCTGCCGATGACCTATGCAGTGGTCGTTTTCGCTATGCTGCTGCAGGGGCTGACCCTTGGGCGAGTGGTTAAAAAGCAATTAGCTCAGGTATCCTGAAATCATTTTTCCATAATGCGTGGAAATCATCGCTGTATTTTCGTATAGTCTGCCCCCCGACCAGGGTTTATTGAGGGAGAGACCGGTTACTATGCTACATCAGTGCCGGCGCCGAAGGCGCAACCCGCCCGGAATCGCTCAGGCAAAAGGACCACAATAAGCCGTCGGCTCTGGAGAGCTGTCTTCAGCATATATTTGCAGAAGACACACCGAAGGGGGTAAATCTCTCAGGTGAACGGACAGATGGGCGAATGACAGACCAGGGAACTTCTGTCAGCGAACCCATTTGATGTCTCCAGGAGATTTTATGACAGCCAAACAAACACCGCTTTATCAACAGCATATCGATGCCAGCGCCAAGATGGTCGATTTTTCCGGCTGGCAGATGCCTATCCATTACGGTTCACAACTGGACGAGCACCATGCCGTGCGCCAGTCTGCCGGCGTGTTCGATGTCTCGCACATGAACGTCGTTGATTTGCACGGCAGCGGGGCCAAAGCCTTTTTACAGCACATACTTGCCAATGACGTCGATAAACTGAAAACTCCAGGTAAGGCCCTGTACAGCTGCATGCTGATGGAGGACGGTGGCATCATTGATGATCTGATCGTATATTTCATGGATGATGGTTGGTACCGGGTGATCCTCAATGCCGGTACGCATGACAAAGATATGAAATGGATCAACAGCCGCCTGCATGATTTCCAGAATGTGAGTCTTAGCGAACGACCCGAGCTGGCCATGCTGGCTATACAGGGGCCGCAGGCGATCGAAAAATTTTCTTCCCTGTTATCAGACGAGACGGCGGGCCGCCTGGCAGAACTTGCAGTATTTCAGGCATTTGAAATAGATGGAATGTTCATTGGACGCACCGGCTATACCGGTGAGGATGGGGTAGAAGTTATCCTGCCCGGCGATAATGCCATGGAGCTGTGGAAGCAGCTGATGACGGTGGGTGTGGAGCCAATAGGATTAGGTGCGCGTGATACTTTGCGGCTTGAAGCAGGGATGGCTTTATACGGACAGGACATGAATGAAACCGTATCACCCTTGATCTCCGGTTTGGGCTGGACGGTAGCCTGGCAGCCTGAAGAGAGAGGTTTTATTGGGCGCGAAGCCCTGCAAGTTGAAAAGAGTAATGGCCTTGAGCAACGGATGGTCGGATTGCTACTGACAGGGCGAGGCGTACTTCGATCTCATCAGCAGGTGCAATTTACTGACGGCAGCAGCGGCGAGATTACCAGTGGCAGCTACTCACCGACCCTGGCAGGGTCAATCGCTCTGGCACGTGTGCCTGCCAGTGTGAAAATTGGAGACAGTTGCAAGGTGGATATACGAGGACGCATGATTTCTGCGGTAGTCGTTAAATACCCGTTTGTACGGAATGGAAAATCATTGGTAGAAACAGGACAAGCATAGTACTAAATTTAGGAGAACTGAAAATGAGCAATGTTCCGCAGGAATTGAAATATACAAAGTCACACGAGTGGGTTTTGGCCGGTGATGACGGTCAGGTAACGATTGGTATCACTGACCACGCACAGGAACTGCTGGGTGATATGGTTTTTATTGAGCTGCCAGAGATAGACAAGGAGCTGGCTGCTGGCGACGAATGCTCAGTTGTTGAATCGGTAAAAGCCGCATCAGATGTCTATGCCCCGGTTGCCGGCACGGTTATCGCGGTCAATGAAAAACTGGCCGATGCGCCAGAGCTGATCAATGAAGATCCGTATGGTGAAGGCTGGATGTTCCGTCTGCAGATATCAGATATGAATGCGCTGGATGGTCTGATGGATGCCGAGGCTTATGAAGCCATCGAAGCGGACGAATAGGTAAAGAAATCGAAGGTCTGAAGTCAGAGGTCGTCAGTCAAATCAACTTGAAATTAGCATCTGTTGATTCCAGCCTGTAGGCATAAGACCAAAGACCAAAGGCCTAAAACCTAAGAACTAAGACTAATTTTTTAACTATGCCATTTATACCTCATACTGAAGAAGAAACGCGTCATATGCTTGAAGCCATCGGTGTTAAGCACATCGATGAGTTGTTTGATGAGATTCCTGACGAACTGATTAATGAAGAGCTGAATTATGTTGCGCCTGCGATGGGCGAGGCGGCTATCCGCAAGCTGGCAAAAAAACGTGCGGCTTTAGATGGGACATATACAAACTTTATCGGTGCCGGCGCCTACGAACATCATATTCCTGCTGCGGTTTGGCAGGTGGCTACGCGCGGTGAATTTTATTCGGCCTATACACCCTATCAGGCCGAAGCCTCACAGGGCACGCTGCAGCTATTGTATGAATACCAGACCATGATGGCATCGTTGACTGGTATGGATGTTTCCAATGCCAGTCTTTATGAGGGTGCCAGTGCACTGGCTGAAGCCGTGCTGATGGCGGTGCGGGCACAGCGTAAGAAGCAGCGCATAGTGATGCCCGAGACCGTCCACCCCGTTTATCGCGAGACGACAGAAACCATCGTCAAAAACCAGGGCATAACAATAAGCTCTATTGCCTACTCAGCAGAAAGCGGCTGCATAGATCTCAACAGGCTAACAGATGAACTGAGTGAGGATGTTGCCGCTGTTGTGATACCCCAGCCAAACTATTTTGGTGCGCTGGAAGATGTCGACGGACTGGTAGACCTGGCGCATAAAAATGGTAGTCTGGTTATTGCCGTGGTCAATCCCCTGTCGCTGGCAGTACTCAAGGCACCGGGCGACTGGGGCGAGACCGGCGCTGACATAGTTGTCGGTGAGGGGCAGCCATTGGGTATCCCTCTGTCATCAGGGGGGCCGTATTTTGGATTCATGTGCTGCAAACAAAAGCTGGTCAGGCAGATGCCGGGGCGTTTAATCGGGCGCACGGTAGATGCAGATGGCAAGCAGGGGTTCACCCTCACGCTGCAGGCTAGAGAACAGCATATACGGCGTTCAAAGGCGACATCAAATATCTGTACCAACCAGGGTCTGATGGTGACAGCGGCAACCCTCTACATGTCACTAATGGGGCCTGCAGGAATGGCACAGGCGGCACAGGCTTCACATGCCAATACACGCAAGCTGATTGAAAAACTGACAGCTATTGATGGTGTAGAGATAAAATTTAACAGTCCCGTTTTCCATGAATGTGTATTACGTATCGATGCACCGATGGACGACCTGCTGCGGGCGCTGACTGCGCAGGGAATTATCGCCGGCAAAGCGCTAGCCGCTGACTTCAATGACCTGCAAAACTGCCTGCTGGTATGTGCCACAGAATTACGCACCGAAGAAGAGATGGATGAGTATGTGCTGCACCTGGAGCGCATCGTCAGCAAGCGCCACCTCGATCCACCTTGTGCACAGAAGACCTGACTTAACGAGTTATAGAACTGACATGACAGAACTAATTTTTGAACAATCTACGGCAGGGCGGGTTAACAACGCTCAGTTTCTTTCCACCGTGACATCACTCGATGATATCCCGGACAGCCTGTTGCGCAAAAAACGTCCGGGTTTGCCGGAAGTCTCCGAAATGCAGGCGGTCAGGCATTATACGCGCCTCAGCCAGCTGAACTTTTCCATCGATACGCAGTTCTATCCGTTGGGCTCGTGCACCATGAAGCATAACCCGCGGATCTGCAACGAAGCAGCGCTCTACGAGGGTTTCAGTGGTCGTCACCCATCAGCACCGGACTCAACCGGGCAGGGCATACTTAGCTGTTTGTTCGATTTGCAGGAGATACTTAAAGATATTTCCGGCATGTCCGAAGTCAGCCTCGCACCGATGGCCGGTGCACAGGGCGAATTTACCGGTATCGCCATGATCCGTGCCTACCATGATGCCAGGAACGATGCGGGTCGTGAAGAGATTCTGGTACCTGATGCCGCGCATGGTACCAATCCGGCCACCGCTGTGATGTGTGGCTACAAGGTACGCGAGATTCCAACCCTGGATAACGGCGATGTAGACATCGAGGCACTGCGCGCTGTGCTTGGTCCGCAAACAGCTGGGCTGATGCTAACCAATCCCTCAACGCTGGGAGTTTTCGAAAGACAGATCAAAGAGATTTCGGCGATGGTGCATGAGGCGGGTGGCCTGCTGTATTACGATGGTGCCAATATGAATGCCATACTCGGTAAGGTAAAACCGGGCGAAATGGGTTTTGATGTTATCCATTTGAACCTGCATAAAACCTTTTCCACGCCTCATGGAGGCGGTGGACCGGGAGCAGGGCCCGTCGGTGTCAACGAACGCCTAATCCCTTTTTTACCTGTACCTAAAATTGTCGAGCAATCAGGTGATTACAAATTGCTTGACAGGAAAGATTGCCCGCAAACCATCGGCAGCCTGTCCTGCTTCATGGGTAATACTGGAATTCTATTACGTGCCTGGGTCTATGCACGTCTGCTGGGTCGGGATGGTATGAAGCGTGTCGCGGATTACGCCACCCTGAATGCCAACTACATGAAAGAAAAACTTGAGCAGGCCGGTTTCGAGATGGCCTACCCGATGCGCCGGGCTACTCATGAGTTTATCCTGACACTGAAAAAGGAAAAGGCCGACACCGGTGTTACAGCAATGGATTTTGCCAAGCGCCTGCTGGATAAAGGTTATCACGCGCCTACCACATATTTCCCCTTGCTGGTACCAGAATGCTTTCTCATTGAACCGACTGAAAGCGAGAGTCTGGAAGAACTGGATGGTTTCATCAATGCTATGACAGAAATCAGGAAAGAGATAGTTGAGCAGGTAGAAACAGTAAAAACTGCACCCCATACCCTGCCTGTCAGGCGGCTGGATGACGTGCGGGCAGCAAGGCAGCTGGATATAGTATGGAAGGAAGAAAGTAATGCCTAGCTCGATTCACTATTTTGAAAACGCCGTGTCCTCTGTGGTAAATGATTTCGACTTTTTAATTAATACTTAAGTGAAATAAAAAATATGACAGCTTTAATTTGTGGATCAATGGCCTTCGACACTATCATGGTATTTGAAGACCGTTTCAAAAACCATATCCTGCCGGATCAGGTGCATATCCTGAACGTTTCCTTTCTGGTGCCCAGCATGCGCCGTGAGTTTGGTGGCTGTGCCGGCAATATTGCCTATAATCTGAATTTGCTTGGTGGCGAAGGCAGGCCGATGGCGACTGTGGGCCGTGATTTCGGACCATATGCTGACTGGATGGACAAGGCCGGTGTCAGTCGAAAGAGTTTGAGAGAACTTGCTGATGATTACACTGCGCAGGCCTACATCACCACAGATCAGGATGATAATCAGATAACCGCATTTCACCCGGGGGCCATGAACCAGTCACACCTGAACAGGGTGTCAGATGAGCCGGGTGTGTCTATTGGTATTGTTTCCCCCGATGGCCGACAGGGCATGATTGATCACGCAACGCAGTTTGTTGAAGCCAGTATCCCGTTCATTTTTGACCCGGGCCAGGGAATGCCGATGTTTGATGGCGATGACCTTAATCGTTTTCTCGAACAGGCTACCTGGCTGACTTTGAATGACTACGAATTCCAGCTATTTTCTGAGCGTACAGGTAAAACCGCTAAGGAAATTGCTAATGAAGTGGAAGGCCTGGTGGTAACCCGCGGTAGCGAAGGCTCTATTATCCATACAAATAGTACGGAAATAAGCGTGCCTGCTGCGAAAATTGATAAGCTAAAAGATCCAACCGGCTGCGGTGATGCATACCGCGCAGGCCTGCTGTATGGATTAATGAACAAGATGGACTGGGAAACAACCGGACGCTTGGCGGCAATTATGGGTGCATGCAAGATTGAAGTTAATGGCACTCAAAATCACGCGCCAGCACGAGATGAAATAGCAGAACGCTTTCAGTACAACTTTAACTACCAGCCCTGGTAAGCAGAGGGATACCAGTCTCTATCTTTATCTGTAATAATATTATATAATAATAAGCTTATATTGTGGCTGCTTGATGTATTCGGTACTTACGCAGCACTTTGAGATTAACACTGATCACTGTCAAGCGGAGTTATTGAGATGGCCGACCAAGAAAACAAGATAGCAGCAGGTAGTGCCGCTGTGGAAAAGACAACTAAAAGCGTCAAAAAGAAAACTGTAAAAAAAGCCGCGAAAAAGTCGGTCAAAAAGAAATCCGTTAAAAAGGCCGTTAAAAAGAAATCCACAAAGTCCGCCAGTACCAAGAAAAAAGCTACAGTTGCTACAAATGGCAACGGCCAGAAAGAAAAGGCAAAAATTCGTCTTAAAGAAACACCAACACCAACACCAACACCAACACCAACACCAACGGCGAGACCGACGCCGACATCTACTGGTGCCAGTGCCCCAAAACAGAATAAGGACAGCCTGGCCACACTTTCCAGGATTGCTATTATTCTATTAATCATCGTTGGTATCTGGGCAGTAGTCTCCTATAT
>JBLYYR010000268.1:0-4358 GCA_048550195.1 Arenicellales bacterium | reverse complement strand
TATCGCTTCGGGCAGTAACTTGCCCTGTTCAATGATTCTGAGGCGACCCGGTCGTTCTGTCACCAGTATGCTGCCCTCCGGTAAAAATGCCATGCTCCAGGGGTGCTCCAGCCCGGCAGCTATGGTCGTAATGGAGAAACGGGTGCTGGAAGTTGTGTCGCCTGTATCTGTGTGGGCGATGGGCAGGTAACAGAAAAAAAGCAGACTAAGGACGAACTGTCTGATATATGCCTTCACAGATAGAGCATCTAGATTAATACAGGAAATGTCAGGTCCTGGATTCAACATGATTATTTATGAATTGACAAGCGCTCTGGATTATTAAAAATCCTCAGAGCGGCCAGGCGGTCAGGAAACAGCGCTGTCTTCAGCTTTTTTTTCTGATTCGTCGTGTTCATCATCGTCACCGTCCGGCAGCACCATTAGTTCTTCAAGTTTCAGGCCGGTCAGGCCGTGAATGGTTTTCCATAAATAATAGAGTACGCCAAACATCATGATCATGGAGGGAATAGCGATCATCGGGTAACTGACCAGGGTTAGCCTGCCCAGTTCTTCATTAAAGGCAGGGCTGCCGGTAGGACTGGTTACAATCCATTTAGCCATGATGTAGTTCATCACTGAGGAAAAGAAGAAAGTGCTGGCCAGCATGTAAGTCGCATTTAGCAACCTTTTATCAAAGGTCTCTACAAGCCCTTTTTTCTCCAGTGCTGTGTGGATTCTGTCCACCTGCATGATCTTCGGGTTATATAGCAGGGTGCGGATAAGCGGGTATTTTGTGCGGGTCGAAATTAATACGGCAATGCCGATGATACCGGGTACAGCCGCTTCCTTGATCGCAAGCCATTTCAGGTCGAGTTCCAGCAGTCCAATGCCACCTGTGAGCAGTACACTGACCAGTCCGAGCAGGGCGATGAAATTGAACTTCCGATAGCGGATAAGTTCAAATAATCCCCAGCCCAGGGGAAAGGCAAGAGCGGCAATAAGGCCGCGAGCGGCACCAAGGTCCTGGTCGCCGCTGAACTTCATTAGAATGATAGAAGGAATGACGATGCTGACCAGCAGATCGATCATCGGACGAGGTTTGTGTTGCGGTCTTTCTGACGTGATATTTTCCATAGTATCCATGGGGTAACTAAATTACTGAGATTTCTAATCAACCACTAGTCAATGAGTTTGGCGAATGATAGAAATACCGATAATAGACAGTGTAGTTCGAAGGTGAGGATTATACCATTACAGCCAGCCCGGAACACAGGTGGCCTGAATCCTATAACCAGCCACCAGTCGCCTGAACAGGTGTCTGCTCGCCTTTTTTGTTAACCCAGACCGCCAGCCCGGTGTGCATGGCATGTTCTTTTTTTACCTGAGGAAGTTTCATCTGCCACTGCTTATCGCTGGAAACTTTTCGACTGTAACCCAGGACGACAAAGTCCTGTTTAAGTCTGCGACCGGCATTTTCGCCAGATCGCACGTTGGATTCCAGCTTAAAACCGAGTACAGCGACATTTAATTCCCACTCCGTGGTTTGCTCGTCAACAGGTGAAAAGTCTGCACTAATATCATTACCCGTGAGAACGACGTCCAGCTTTCCAACCGTTTCACCCGTTGTCGGCACGCTGTTCCTGGAGTACCACTTTCGCCATTCCCTGCCGTTAAGTATCATGCCGGGAGTATAGACAGTGCGTATGTTTCCCAGTTGTCTGTACTCCCTTTGTCTCAGGCTATAGGCGCTGTTTGCAAAGGGATCCTCCCATCCAATGTAGTCCCAGTAATCAACATGAAAGGCGACTGGTATAAAACGATTCCAGAGACCAGGGGCATCAGTAAGTGACGACATCCATTTTTCTGCAGGCGGGCAACTGCTGCAACCTTCAGATGTGAAGAGTTCCAGCAATGAAACTTTAGCGCTACCACTTGAGTAGTGTCTATCCAGGGCATGACTGCTAGAAAATGGAAAGATGAGCGTAAAAAAAAGTAATATCACACTGAAGACTGCTCGTGACTTTAAGTTAACCATTTCGAGAAGCATACTTTTATCCTAAATTGCTATATTAAAAAAATATCCGCTAAGGACACATGAACTATAAGAGAGTCGGCAGTATGTAAAAGTTCAATTTATCGGCTTGTTTCCGGCTTTAAGGGTCGGGTTACAGTTTGTGCAAACAGCTAATTCGTGGTTTATTTTGGAAAATTTGACTATAATCACTTGCTTCTTTTTCCTGAATACAAAAAAAAACTAAACTACAAGGGATATGAATATGAGTCTTAGATCCTCTCTCACTCAAGCCGTTTTCTTCAGTATTTTTCTCGCTGCGTCCGGACAAACCCTCGCTCAGCCAGACCCTTCCTCTCCGGAATATCAGCTGCAATGGGGCGTTGGGGCCATCAATACTTTTCCGGCCTGGAGTGAAGGGACGGGCAGTGGAATAGTAGTGGCAAGCCTGGACACGGGTGCAAACATCGGTCATTTTGAATTAGAAGGTCGAATTGCCAGCGGTGGAAGTACCGGTGATGTTGATAGCGGTGGTGGCCATGGAACTTCAGTAGCTGGGATAATTGCTGCAAATTTCAACAATTCAGGGATGGTCGGTATTGCCTATAATTCCACAGTGCTACCGGTAGGGGTTGCTAATTCTAATCGCTTTGCCGGTGCAGATAGCGCCGCCGCGGGGTTTAATATTGCTGCCTCACGCGGGGATGTACGTGTGATTGCATTTTCTGCCGGCACTATCTTTGCGGAACCGCTGAACAGCTCCATTAATAATGCTATTAATGCCGGCAAGGCCGTGTTTATTCGGGCGGGCAATAATTTTCAGGCAAATCCGGACGTTCCACCTTCTGTCTATAATAATTTCAATGGGGCTGGACTTCTTGTTGGTGCCGTAAATTCAGGCGGCCAGATTGCCCCCCTGTCAAATAAAGCCGGTGCAGCAGCAAATGTTTATATCGTTGCACCGGGTGTCGATATTCGTGCACCGGGCAATACCAGTAACGACGGTTTTGTGAGCTGGACAGGAACATCTGTTGCTACTGCACATGCCGCCGGTGCTGCCGCACTTATCCTGTCACAGAATCCAGGGTTAACCAGCCAGCAGGTCGTTCAAATCATGGTTGACAGCGCGACGGATTTAGGTGCCCCCGGGGTAGACGCAGTATACGGAAATGGATTGTTGAATGTCGGGGACGCCCTGGCGCCACAGGGAGGTATGAGTTCGTCCTCAGATAGCGCGGGTGGTATCGCTGTAGGGCTCGTCGCACTGGCAGTGGGTGGCGGTGCTTATTATTTCTGGAACAAAAATAGCAAGGCAAAAAAGAATCTGGAAAATGCACTGGTTTTCGATAAATACGACCGCCCGTATATCATGAACATGGATAAGGCTCTGAATACCCGAAATGACACTGCAACATTATTTAATGTAATGAATATGTTTGACCGCCAGACAAGGTCGATAGACGTACCCGTGTCTGACGCCCTCTCTCTGGGCATACATACACGAACAAGTAATCCTTCTGATTATATCTTTTTGAAAGATTCAGACCCTTTCCTCGAAGACTATGACGTCCTGAATGAGCGGGATCTTTCACTTAACATGGCTGGCAAGTTTAGAAATGGCATGTCGTTCAATATGAGACATAATTATGCCCCATCCAGTGGCTTTGATAATGCTGGTGGCCTGTCATTAAGTGAAAATTTTATCTGGTCAAATTCTTATGGCGCTACGTATATGGGTTTTGGCAGCATTGCAGACAGCATGAGCATAGGCTATCAGCCAGGTCAGAAGCTTGCGTTCCAGTTTGGGGCAAATCGTCTTGACGATGGACTGGAGCATGGCTTAAGCAGTGAAGCCATGATGCTGGAAGGAAGTTACTTTCCGACAGAAAAATCCTCTGTTTCATTACGTGTAAGCAATCTGAATGAAAATGGTAGTCTGCTGGGTGGTTCCTCTAATGGTGTTTTCAGTGTTTCACAGGCAAACACTACCGCAGTTGGTCTTACTGGTAAATATCGGGTGTTTGAAAAATTCTCCCTGTTTGCGAGTTTTACCGAGGGCTTCACCAATGTTGATGAGCAGAAAGGCTCGTTTCTCCAGGACTTTACTGGCGTCAGAAGCCAGTCCTGGGGCGCCGGGGTTATCGGCAGCGATTTGTTTCGCTACAACGACCGTGCCGGCATTGCGATCTCCAGTCCACTGCGGGTGAGTAATGGTGATGTGGATCTTATTGTACCCCGGTCACTGGATAGTTCTCGCAATGTCGTTAGTGACAAGACGCGCGTCTCACTTACACCGGACGGCAAAGAAATTGATTTAGAAGCCTTCTACCGGATGAACCTGAGTCATAACACGCAATTGGGGACC
>JBLYYR010000267.1:0-15260 GCA_048550195.1 Arenicellales bacterium | reverse complement strand
GGTATCTGGGCAGTAGTCTCCTATATGTATGGTGATGAAGAAGGTACTGAGGGCAAGACTGATCCTGCGACAGAAACCGCACCCGTAGCAATGCCTGAACCTGTTGCTCCAGTAGCAATGCCTGAGCAGATGCCCGTAGATATGGCACCTGCGGTCACTGCAATTAGCATTGAAGCCGCGCCTGTAGTAGAGGTAGAAGAAGTAGTAGAGAAGACTGACGCAGCGGACAAAACAGAATCTGAAGAAAAGATAAAAGAATCCAAAGGCTTTTTTGGCGGTCTATTTGGCAGCAAGGATGAAGCTTCTGTTGAAGGTACTACGGATGCCGCTGCGCCTGACACAGGAGATGTGACCACCACTCTGCCTGCTGTAAAACAGATGCCAATGCCGTATGACCGGCCTGCACCATGGGGGCCGCCACAGGGCTTTGGCCCGCCACAGGGCTTTGGTCCACCACAGTATGGTGCGCCGTTTGATCCAGCAATGCAGCCTATGCCATGGGGACCTCCCGAGGGATTTAATCGTCCACAGGATTTCGGACCACCCCCGGGCTTCTATGATGACATGCCGCCAATGCCAGCATATGACCAGGGCGCTAACTGGTAGCTCGTCATTTAAGATAAGAGATATTACTGGCAGCCGTATGCTGTTAGAGTTAAAAGGCCGCGATATTCGCGGCCTTTTTTTTATGTAGCTAGATCAAAATACTTTTCACCACAAAGGACACGGAGGTCACTTGTGATGATGAGTTTTAGGTATTACGTATTATGTTTTACGTAAAACCTAGTACGTTACACCTAGCTCGTTTCACTATTTTGAAAACACCGTGTCCCCTGTGGTGAATATTTAAAAGCTACGAATTTATTGCGATGAATGAGAAAAGAAAATCGCTGCTACGGGAATACAGCCAGCTGGCAAAGCTGTCTGTGCCCATTACTATTGGTCAGATCGCGCTGATTGCTACCGGTTTTGTCGATACCGTTATGGCTGGGCGCATTAGTCCTCTGGCATTAGGTGCAATTGCTATTGGCGCCAATTTGTGGGTTCCTGTGTATTTATTTAGTGTTGGTCTGATGATGGCTGTTTCCAGCATGGTGTCGCATTATTTCGGGGCAGGGCAAACGGCAGCGATTAGAGATTTAATAAAGCAGTCCTTGCTTGCGTCAGGTGTGTTGGGGGTGCTGGGTTTTTTTGCCGTCCGGCTGCTGTCAGTAGTGATGGACTGGGTTGGGATCGATGAAGGTATTGTGCCGGTAGCAACAGGCTATCTGTATGCAGTGTCCTGGGGTATTCCGGCTGTCTGTGCCTATCTCGCACTGCGTTTTGTCAGCGAAGGCATCGGCTATACCCGGCCAATGATGGTAATTCAGCTTATTGGACTGGCCATAAATGTGCTATTAAATTACATACTTATGTTCGGCAAGCTGGGTGTTCCGGCGATGGGGGCAGTCGGTGCAGGCTGGGCAACGGCCATAGTGATGTGGATAAACTTTTTTATGCTGGTGTTTTATATCCTCACCCACCATCGTTATGCCGATATCTGGCAATCTGCACGGCTCAAAATGGACTGGTCCCGAACACGTGAGATGCTGCGCCTGGGCCTGCCTATTGCTCTAACGCTGGTCAGTGAAGTAGGTATGTTCTCAGCCGTAGCTCTGTTAATGGGTAGCCTGGGAGTGATCGAGGTGGCTGCACATCAGGTAGCGATAAATTTTGCCGGTATGATGTTCATGATTCCTCTCGGTATTTCAGCCGCCACAACTATTCGAGTTGGGCATGCACTGGGTAAGCAGCAGGCACATGAGGCGCGGCTCCGGGGCATAGCCGGTATCAGCCTTGCCGGGTTATGCATGTTTGGCACCGCTAGCATTATGCTGTTGTTTCCAGAGTTGATTGTCTCAATTTATACGGAAGACGCGGATGTCGGCAACATGGCTGTCAGCTTGTTGTTCATGGCCGCTATCTTCCAGTTATCTGATGGTATCCAGGTGTCAGCGGCTGGTGCTCTGCGAGGAATGAAGGATACCCTGTATCCAATGCTGGCAAGTGTCATGGTCTACTGGCTGTTTGGCCTGCCAGTATCCTATTATCTTGGAATACGGCAGGATTTTGGTCCACAGGGTTTGTGGATGGGACTGGTGGCAAGCCTGACGCTTGCTGCGGTGTGGCTGGTCTGGCGTTTCCTGCGCATCAGCAGGATTGCCTGAAGCTTATATTCATGAAACCGAGATCAGGAATTAAAAAATCCTGATTCCAGCGTTGGTTGAATAATAATCTGCTTAGGTTTACCCGAGATGAAGTTGAATTGCAGCAATGATTTCGTCACAGGCTTCTGCGCAGCTTTTGCATTCTATGTGTTTCTCATGCTTACGGCATTCTGTTGCACAGTCCTTGCATACTTTTTCACAGAGTGCTGAATATTCTTTTACATAGCTTGAATTAGCCGCCAGCAGGGAGGAAAACGCACCACAGATTTCCTGCATTTCATGTACTTTCATAGCGCAGTGGGCCAGTTCTGTATCACCTTCCGTAAAGCTTACCAGGCAATGAGCAATGCAGCGTTGGCCTTTATCAAGACAGTCATTGGCTGCATTCAATACATCCGGTTGCTGGGCAGTATGCTTGCTATGATCGTGTCCTGGCATGGCCGCGTTTGCAGTTCCCACATAGGCAAAGCTGGCTGCGGCTCCCATACCAAGCAGGATGTCCCGACGACTTATGCTAGCCTCTTGTGGATTATTCTCAGAATGTTTTTTGACGTTTGTCATGATTATTATTCTCTGCTGATTAAAGAAAAACCAATATACGGCATATCCGAAAAAGAAACCAACCGACTCAGAAGGATTGCTACGGAACATTTTTCCTGTAAGTGGTCTCGTTCAGGAGATATTCAACAGCCCTTTTAGGTTCATCAGATGCCCTCTAAGCAATCTGCTTTTTTCTTCTGACCGCTTTATTCCGTAAAGTGAAGCTGATAATTCCACTGATAGACAACAGCAATAAGACTATCCCTGTCAGGTCGACAAGCAGGCTGCCAGGCAGTTTAAAGAACCGTCCACTATGCAGATCCTGAAGCACACGCTCCCAGCTTGGGCCATAGGCAGGTATTTTCAATTTCAATCTTGCTTGTGTAGCAGGAAGTGTTGCTTGAGGCTTTGACCAGCTGGCATGGGTTTCAAGCTCGGTAACAGGCAGCCAGTTCAATAAATCTTCATCACTTTTATATATCTGTTGGCCAGATTTTATTAACAGATTTGCATCAGCGTAACCAATACGCTCGATTTGTCCCGGCAGCCCATTGCTTGTGGTCAGCGTTTCAATAATTTCTCTTTCCGGTGAAAGTAATAGCATTGAGCCATTAAATGCGATAACAAAAAGTTGCTCCAGAGCAACGGCGCCGACGAGAGTGGATTCATATTGACCAATAAGGCGAGAGTCCACAAACAGGGCCTCTCCAAGCTTGTCTACCTGGTGCTGCCTGGTATTGGCACTTATACCCCCTGGCGGCTTGATGCCGTACAACGTAAGCAGCCATGTGTTGCCAGGGCGCGAATTATTGAGACCCAGGTCATTGCTGTGATTAAGTAACAGGCCGGTAATCGACAGATAGATAGCAATCAAGGCAGCGGATATACCGATACGTCTGTGCCATTTACTCAAATGTTTTCGCATGACTATCTCTTATCCTGCTTTTTCATGACGTGGTCGGATAGCAGTAATGCTACAGCGGCGAGTTTACGCACTGCATTGACTGACAGCGTTGCACCACTAATGCCATCGATACGATGGTTCAGCTGGTGTTTGTTATTCAGCGCCACACCGCTGAACTGTCCGGTAAAAGAGGGGAAGCGAATTTCATCGCCTCTGCTTTCCCGAAAAACAAGGACTTTTACAGACACAAGCTGGTGATCCTGAATAATGAACCCGGTTGTAATAGGTTTATCACGCCCGACTTCATCCAGTATCCAGGCGCTGCGGTGATCTTTGAGCCAATATCTGACCCTGAGAGCAGGGTAGTCATGTCCCAGAGCTTTGCTGACATCGGTTTTCAGTGTACCTTTCAACCAGACAATTCTGACCTCTGGTATGCCGCTGTTAAAGGCCTGTCTTAGAAATTCATCATTACTATAATAAACTGCTTCTTTTATGCCTGCTGACCATGCAGGAAGTGCGAGTATTGCGGCAATGAAAAGCACGATATCTATGCTTAGAGTCCGCCTGTTATTGATAGACTTCTGCATGCCTGGTTTTCCTAAAATTGGTAACCAAAGCCCAGATTGAAACCATCCAGTTCTTTCGCGCCGTCCGGTACATCCTGATCCTGCAGGTCGAACTTGAATACAACATGTTCATTTAGCCAGTAGTTGGCACCAAAACTGGATTGGGCATACCGGCTGTTATTCTGCGAGCCAGCAGAGTTGTCCCATTGCGCATAGCGGGCAAACAGGCCAAATGAGGAATTGATACGCCAGGCGGGTTCGATATACCAGCCATACTGTTTGTCAGCACCAATGCTTGCTGGGCCCTCGCCATCCAGCTGCCATTGGGCGTACAGGGCGCGCAGTCCAAGCGCTCCCCGCTCAATGATGGCATGAGTTTCTGCTAACGTGGCTGCACCGGCCAACGGGTCATTACCCTGCGTGATGTCATCCTGATATTGTAACGTGGTGGCAAGTTCGAGCCCGGGCAGGCCTGCCCATTTCAGGCGACCTGTGATCGCGCCATTATTGGCTACGGCCTTGCTCACCTTCTGTCGCCCACTACGCGGATGGTGCTTGCTATCCACCGAAGTGTTGAGACCCGAGGTGAAGGCAGTGTCCCATGACCAGCCATTGCCTATGCCGCCGCTTAGACCCAGCCCACCGCCCCACCACGTGGTCGGTATAATATATTTTTCTACCGGATTACGCTCAACACCATAGAAGGTATTGGGCTCATGTGTTTCATTCAGGATGCCTACTGGTATCAGGAATAGCCCTGCTTTACCCGACAGTCTGGCAGACAAATCATGTTCGACGTAAGCCTGCTCAAGTTCTATCTCACCTTTCTGGCCTTCTCCGGCAATGCCATGTTCTAATTCAAGCTCTGAAAAGAATCGTGTTGTATTGTTGAATTCATGTCCGAAGAACATGACAAAGCGGTGAAAGTCGATTTCATTTTTCTCAAGGCCGCTAGATTTGTCTTCCAAATTGTTATAGTGAAGCTCACCATAACCACCAATATGCGTTTTTGAAACGCTTGCTGTCTGATTCTGATCAACGGCATCAGCAGTGGCTTCAACCATGTTTACCGTCTCTTCAATTATTGCATCGCTAGATATTTGCTTTGACATCAATTCATCTATTTGTTTTTGCTGCTGCTGGATTATTTTCCACATTTCCTTGCGGGTAGGGAGTTCGTCCTTTGCAAGTACACCACCACTTGTAGTGAGCAAGCAGATGAATAAGAAAATCGTGCGAAACAGGTTCATGTGAGATCTGCCTGAAATGTCTGGTTATTGAAGGGGAGAGATACTAATCGTAATAAGAATCATTATCAATTACATATTTTTATCCAGTCATAAGCAGAGACGTGTCTTTGAGGTACAAGATGTACCAATGATATTTTGAATTTATGGTTTTTCTCGTGAGAAATTAAGGCGATAATGTACGGATGCTTACATATCCTGAAATCGAACCCGTCCTGCTCAGCATTGGTCCGTTAAAAGTTCACTGGTACGGCATGATGTACCTGTTTGGTTTTTCATCAGCCTGGTTGCTGGGAATCTGGCGTGCTGCAAAAAGTGAGAGCTGGGACAAAGAGCAGGTTGGTGATCTGATTCTTTATGGCGCACTGGGTGCCGTAGTCGGTGGCCGCCTCGGTTATATCCTATTTTACAAGTTGGGAGATTACCTGGCGCAGCCACTGGATATCTTCCGGGTATGGGAAGGCGGGATGTCTTTCCACGGAGGAATGCTCGGGGTGTTCGTTGCAATCTGGTTGTTTGGTAGAAAGACTAACAGGAACTTCTTTCAGGTAAGTGACTTTGTTGCTCCTCTGGTACCCATTGGCCTGTTTTTTGGTCGCGTTGGTAATTTTATCAATCAGGAGTTGTGGGGGCGTGTCACTGATCTGCCATGGGGCATGGTTTTTCCACTGGCTGGCAGCATTCCTCGTCATCCTTCACAGATCTATGAGGCGCTACTTGAGGGTATAGTGCTGTTTTTCATTCTTTGGTTTTACAGTGCTAAACCGAGACCTGTTGCACGGGTTTCGGGTCTATTTCTTGTTCTCTATGGCGTGTTAAGGTTTATCGTTGAGTTCACCCGTGAACCCGATGACCATCTTGGTTTTATTGCTCTGGACTGGATGACGATGGGGCAGATATTATCGCTACCAATGATAGTGCTCGGCTTGCTGATCATGTGGCAATCAGGCGGTCAGCGCTTTCAATATAAGGGCGAGGCCAGTAAGAAAAGTCACTAGTTCAAATGCACGTTTGATTGAGCTGTTGTGGCTTATTATGGCGAGATGCGCACCAGCATAGCCGCCTATTACCGATCCCAGTATCAGGACTGGCAGCCATGACCACTTTACTGTCCCCAGTAAGGCAAGCGTAATGGCCCCGGTGCCATTCCAGAAAATGCCCACAACGACCAGGGTATAAGCAACGGCAAGTTTATAATCCAGACCAAACCAGCGTACCAGCCAAAGGGTACAGAAAAGGCCTGTGCCGGAGGTCAGTGACCCGTTTAGAATGCCAATCACCAGCAGGACAGTACCACCTATAAGGTAACCTGTCTGATCACGGTGAATGTTGCTGGCTTCAACACCCATATCAGGCCTGCGCCAGGAGTAGATAGCGAGACCGACAGTCATCACACCTAAAGCCAGATTGGCAATATTTTCTGGTACAGTGAGAATATAACGTGCGCCTGGAATTACCCCGGCGACACCGGTTAGCAGAATAAACAGAGCAAACCGCCACTGCAGTTTTTTCTCCCGGGAGTGCCGAATGGCTGCCCCCACACCGAGAGCGACGCTGGCAATTTTGTGTGTTGCTAAAGCGATAGCAAAGGGTAATCCGAGAAATATCAGGGCGGGGAGCTGGAGTAACCCGGCCCCACCTCCTGCGTAGGCGGAGAATGTGTTTGCCAGAGTCGAAATAAAAAACAGCAGGGTTTGCTCAAATAGATCCATTATTTCTCTGTCAGGTTTACCTGTGCTATTGAAGTTTTATGTCTTTGAAGTATGATTACTGATTATTGCTGGAGTCCAGCTGCAGAAGTTTCAGATGAATCTGTGTACGCTAGTATATATCAGACACCAAATATTACCTGAGAGTCGTCTATGCCCAATTTAAAATTTCAGCCAGTACTGCTGGCTGCCCTATTAGTTTTTGCCTTGCTTGTTAATTCCAGCACGGCTTACGCGATCGCAAAATGCCAGGATACTGAAGGCAAATGGCATTATGGGGACAGCGCGGCCGCTATCTGTGGGGATGCGGTAATAACCATCATTGATAAGTCAGGGCGTAAAGTTGATGAAATAGACAAGCCGTTGACGCTTGAGGCAATAAACGCGCAAAAAGCTGAAGAGAAGCGAAAGGAACTGGAACAGAAGCAGCGCACCAAACGTGAACAGGAAAAGAAGCGCATTCTGGCCATTTATCCCACCGAAGAAAGTGTCATTCGCGCACGGGATGACAGGCTTAGTGGTATGGACAATAACATCAGTCTGCAGGAAGAGTTGCTGGATACTATGCGACTTGATATGAAAGCACTGGAAGCCAGGGAGCTTCCAGTAGATGAAAAGGAAAAAGAAATTCTTGAATCACGGAAAAAAATGCAGCAGGAAAATTTGGATGCCTTTTATAAGGCGATTACTCAATTGCGAAGGGAGCGGGAGCAAACTGCTGAAAAATACGAGGAAATCCTGAAAGAGTTCCGTGAGCTGACTTCAAAGTAAAAGCGTTTACATGCCATTTGTGGGATCTGTTTCGTGCTGAAGAAGGCTGGAAACGTCCGGTTTTTTCATGTTATTAACATTCTACGCAATATCCACATAAAAAGCATTGATTGACACGGGCGCTCTAAATCTGAAGAATCGTCCGACTACACACTACCCGAATAATCTAGCAAGGAGTTTCTGAGCAATGATCAAACCTCACGGTTCCGATGAGTTGAACCCGTTATTCATTTACGATACGGAAAAGCACGAAGCATTATCCAGAGAGGCAGAATCCCTGCCTTCCCTATTATTGAGTTCATCAGCTGCCGGCAATGCCGTTATGCTGGGTGCTGGCTACTATAATCCGTTGCCCGGATTTATGAACGTTGCAGATGCTATTTCCTGCGCAGATAAGATGGTAACGACTGATGGTGTCTTCTTTCCAGTACCGGTGCTGAACCTGACTGAAAAAGCCGAAGGCTTTGCTGTTGGTGACCGTATCGCCTTACGTGACCCGAATGTAGATGGCAATCCGGTACTCGCTGTGCAAACTGTTACCGCAATCGAAAATGTCAGTGATGAGCAGATGGCACTGATGACGGACAAAGTATACCGTACCCACGATCCGGAACATCCAGGTGTTGCTGCATTTAATGATCAGGGCCAGGTCGCCGTCTCCGGACCGATAGAGGTACTGAACTTTAGCTACTTCCAGTCCGAATTTCCTGACACCTTCCGTACTGCAGTCGAGATTCGCAATGAAATCAAAGAACGTGGGTGGAAAAGTATTGTAGCTTTCCAGACCAGGAATCCGATGCATCGCGCACATGAAGAGCTTTGCAAAATGGCCATGGATGCAGTAAACGCTGATGGCTGTGTTATCCACATGTTGCTGGGTAAGTTGAAGCCTGGCGACATTCCTGCACCTGTACGCGATGCCTCCATACGTAAAATGGTCGAGCTGTACTTCCCGGAAAATAGTGTAATGATTAACGGTTATGGCTTCGATATGCTGTATGCCGGCCCTCGTGAAGCCGTCCTGCACGCCTTATTCCGTCAGAACATGGGTGCAACGCATTTCATCATCGGCAGAGACCATGCCGGTGTCGGCGATTATTACGGTGCATTCGATGCACAGACAATATTTGATGACGAAGTGCCTGCAGGCGCACTGGAAATTGAAATTTTCAACGCTGACCACACGGCCTACTCGAAAAAGCTGAATAAGGTTGTGATGATGCGCGACGTGCCGGACCACACAAAAGAAGATTTTATTCTTCTTTCAGGTACCCGCGTACGCGAGATGCTGGGCAATGGCGAAGCCCCGCCAGCAGAGTTTTCGCGTCCAGAAGTCGCACAAATACTGATGGACTACTATCAGAGCCTTAATTGATCGAACTTTACTGGTTTAAGTAAGAGAGCCTCTGGTTGATAATGCAGAGATATGGCGTTATCGACCAGAGGCTCCCGATGTGAAAAGCCGCCATAAACTGGCGGCTTTTCTTTGGCAGGAAACCGAGGAATTATTCAGAATTTCTGGTAGCATGCACGGCTGATCTGGACCGCAGGGATTCAACAGGCCTGCCGTGCTGAATGCCAGGTAGTAGTAATCTAAAGAAAAGCTGATTGGTGAAAAAGGAGCTAACACATGCCCACTTATGTTCGTACTGATAAATGCAATGCTTGCGAGGGCCAGGATAAACCGGCATGCGCGCATATTTGCCCGCATGATCTGATGCGTCTCGACATAGACGGTTCTGAAACCGGTCACGCAATGAAATCCTACAACCAGGAACCAGAGCAGTGCTGGGAATGTTATGCCTGTGTTAAGGCCTGCCCTGAGGCTGCCATAGAAAACCGTAGCTATGCAGACGTCACCCCTCTGGGTGGCATGGTTCAGCCTGTGCGAGGATCGGATGCCATAGTCTGGAACATTAAGTTTCGTAATGGTAGCCGGAAGCGTTTCGAGTTCCCGATTCGCAGTATCGCTGAAGAGGCTATCGATCCTTACAGTGGGTTGCCGCAAGCTGTAGAGGCTGAACTTGCTGATCACAGCACATTGTTCACTAAAGGGACCCATTCTTGCAATTTTAGCCAGTTCAACGCTGCATAAGCCGAGACAGGTTGGAATGTATAAAGACTAATTTAATTTGGAATTTATTGTGTCTGAAGCTAGTTTTGGTATACCTGAAGTCATCGAAGAAGAAGTAGATATTCTTATTGTCGGTGGAGGTATGGCGGCCTGCGGTGCTGCATTTGAACTGCAGCGCTGGAATGCCGTTAAAAACCTGAAGATCAAAATGGTTGATAAGGCGGCGCTAGAGCGCTCCGGTGCAGTTGCGCAGGGCCTGTCGGCGATCAACACCTATCTGGGCGAGAATGATCCTGCCGACTATGTGCGCTACGTGCGCAGAGATCTGATGGGCATTACCCGTGAAGATCTGATTTATGATACCGGTCGCCATGTCGATGACTCTGTACATCAGTTTGAGGAATGGGGCCTGCCGATCTGGAAACAGGAAGGTGACGATGGCAAAAGCCTGACTGAGGGTGGCAAGCCTGTCCGCACAGGCCGCTGGCAGATCATGATTAACGGCGAATCTTATAAACCTATCGTTGCAGCCGCAGCAACAAAAGCCCTCGGTATGGACAATATCCAGGAACATGTATTCATCGTTCGTCTGATTAATGATAAAAACGACGCAGGTCGTGTCGTCGGTGCTGCAGGTTTCTCTGTACGCGAAAACAAAATCTACATTTACAAGTTCAAGGCCTGTCTGCTGGTTTGTGGTGGGGCAGTCAACATATTCCGCCCACGTTCAGTGGGTGAGGGCACAGGCCGAGCATGGTATCCGGTATGGAACGCAGGGTCTACCTACGCCATGGCTGCTGAAGCGGGCGCTGAACTTACACTGATGGAAAACCGTTTCGTACCGGCCCGTTTCAAAGACGGCTACGGACCTGTGGGTGCCTGGTTCCTGCTGTTTAAAGCAACGTCCATGAACGCTCAGGGTGAGGACTACCAGGCAAAGAATGCCCACATGCTGCAGGAGCACGGTTATGGTACATATGTTAAAGGCCATTCTATGGGTACCTGTCTGCGAAACCATTTAATGATCCATGAGTTAAAGAATGGCAGAGGTCCGATCTTCATCGATACCGTTACGGCTCTGGCCAACATGGCTGAAAAAATGACTGCTGAAGAAATTGAAAATCTTGAAGCCGAAGCCTGGGAAGATTTCCTTGATATGACTATTGCCCAGTGCGGTATCTGGGCCGGTGAAAACATTGAGCCTGATAAACAGATGTCTGAGCTGATGCCTACTGAACCCTACCTGCTGGGATCCCATGCGGGTTGTGCCGGCATCTGGTGTTCTGGCCCTGATGACCTGCCAGGCACTCCTGATCATTACCACTGGGGTTACAACCGGATGACAACTGTTCGCGGTTTGTTCACCGAAGGTGACGGCTGTGGCGCTTCTGGTCATAAGTTCTCTTCAGGGTCACATGCCGGTGGCCGTATCGCGGCTAAAGCGATGATCAAGTATGTTCAGGATAATCGCGACATGGTTCCTGTGCTGGATCGCTCAACCGATGAGCTGAAGGAGGAACTCTACCGCCCTGTGGCAACTTTCCTTGAATATAAAGATTACACCACAGCGATCGACGTTAACCCGCATTACATCACACCAAAAATGCTGCAGTTCCGCCTACAGAAAATTATGGACGAGTATGTGGCCGGCGTATCCACCCTGTACCAGACCAACGCTACCATGTTGGGTATTGCCGAGCGCAAGCTGGGCATGCTGAAGGAAGATAGCCTGAAGCTGCGCGCAAAAGATCTGCATGAACTGTTACGTGCATGGGAAAACTACCACCGCATCCTGGTAGCTGAAGCGCACATGAAACACATCCAGTTCCGTGAAGAAACGCGCTATCCTGGCTATTACTACCGGGCAGACTTCCTCGACCTGGATGACGAGAACTGGAAATGCTTCGTCAACTCTACCTACGACCGTAATACCGGCGAATGGTCCTGTAAGAAGGTGCCATGGGTCGAGCTGATCAAAGAAGTCGGTTGAATCCGGTAGCTTAAAAGCAACTAACTAAACCGAAATTTCCTGCCCATAGCAGTGGAAGAGAGTCATAGATTGAATCGAGTATCATGAGTGGCGGAAAAGCAAACATTCACCCGGATGATTTTGAAAACCTGGGTATAAATATTGACAGTGCTCTAGTGCCTGTTTATCTAGGACAGAATGATAAATTCAAGTTTAACTGCCATCAGGGGATCTCGTGTTTCAACGAATGTTGTAAGAATATTGATATTGTAGTGACACCCTATGACGTATTGCGCCTGAAAAATAATTTAGGTGTCACCACGACAGAGTTTATCGCTAATTTTGCCAATTTCTACGAAGTGGATGGCCATGGCTTGCCGGGTTTAAACCTGAAAACCAAAGAAGATATGAAGGCCTGTGAATTTCTCACTGATGATGGCTGTGCCGTCTATGAGGACCGGCCCACCGCCTGCCGTTATTATGCTCTGGGTAATATGGCAATGCGTAAAAAAGATTCAGGAGAAGCTGAGACCGGTTACTTCGTCATCAAAGAGGATCACTGTAAAGGGCATTTTGAAGACAAGGAACAGACTGTCGATGAATATCGTCATAGTCAGGGCCTGGAAGAGTATGACAAAATGAACTTTGCTTTTCAGGAACTTGTGCTGAAGAAGAAATCCAGTGGCCCGACAGTGGGTGCGCCGTCAGCACGTAGCATGCAGCTCTATTTTATGGCAGCCTATGATATGGATCGTTTTCGGGAATTTATCAAGTATCCCGGCTTTACAGAGGTGTTCGATTTGCCGGCAGACGAATTCGAAAAGATTGTTAGCGATGAAAATGAATTACTGAATTTCAGCCAGCGTTTCCTTAAACAGGTGTTATTCGGTGAGAATACCCTTGCGCAAAAAGACAACGCTGCTGAGTTACGAATGCAGAAGAAACAGCAAAGAATGGCCAGAAAGCAGAAGGAACTTAATGACCAGACTGAAGGGGAGGCCTGATTGAATACGACTACAGTAGGAATACTTTCAGATACACACGGTGACATACATCCCGGCGTTCTTGAAAAGATGAATTCCTGCGATATTGTTGTGCATGCCGGTGATGTCTGCGGCGCCCAGGTACTTGAGCAACTAAGCCCCAGAACGGGTGAACTTGTCGTAGTCAGAGGCAATAATGACGTTGCCCAGTACTGGCAACAGGAGAGCAGCTTCAGCCTCAGTGATTTACTTGACGAAAGGCGCGTCTCATTGCCAGGGGGATCGCTAGCCGTAATTCATGGTCACCAGTACTGGAGTCGCCAGGACCCGCAGGAAGCCATCCTGTCACACTTCCCTGAAGCACGCGCTGTTGTTTATGGACACAGTCATTTTGTGCAACATGAAAAATTCGATGGACGTTGGCTGCTGAACCCCGGTGCTGCAGGCAACCGACTTAATCGAGGGGGATCGTCCTGCCTAATTCTTAAAGCGAGTGTGGATAAATGGCTGGTTGAGATGTACCGGTTTGTTAATGAGTGATTGCTCTGGTTTTACGTTTTCGGTTTTGAATTTCCTTTCCCTTTTCCTCCTTTAACCTTTCCCCTGTCTTTCGTCCTTAGTCCCGCATCAGGCATCTCTTTTATATAAAGGTCCTGCTTGGAATAGGGGATTTCAATCCCTTCCCGCTGGAAACGTTTGTATACAGCAGAGTTTATGTCATCCACAGCCCTGCCCTTGAGGACGGGTTCATTAATCCAGCACAACAGTTCAAACTCGAGACCCGATCCACCAAAATTACGGAAGCGTACTCTGGGTTCAGGGAAATCACAGGCGAAGGTAGAACGCTTTGCCTCTTCCAGTAAATAGTTTCGTACCAGGTCGATGTCAGAACCGTAGGCGACACTGACTTTTATACGGATACGGTATTTCTCATGCGGGCCGCCCGTTTCATTTATTACGGCGGTATTGCCCATAATGGAATTAGGGATGGTGACTTCTACATCATCACGGGTCAGTAATCGGGTGCTGCGTAAACCGATATGCTGAATTTCACCTCTCATGCCATCCTGAAGTACAACATAGTCACCGATCTTGTAGGGCGCATCTGCCATGATAAAGACCCCTGAGATCAGGTTGCCAAGAGTATCCTTGGCGGCAAAGCCTATTGCTATGCCCAGTACACCTGCAGATGCAAGCCAGGCAGTCATATCGATATTCCAGGTGGTAAACAGCATGTAGATTGCAATGCTGGAGATAATGACCAGGGTCAGGTTTTGAAGTATCGGCAGGGTGCGTGTGGTAACCATGCCTTTTTCCTGATGACTGATGCTGGTCAGCAACAGACGGGCCGCACGGATGAAAAAAAGTGTCCAGATTAATACCAGCAGGCTGCTGAATAATGAATCAAGCAGACGGATTATGTGACCATTTCCTATGAGTATGTCTGCAATGATGTCTATGCCGAATATTAATATAGTGAAAAAAATCGGTTGCCGCAGATGATTATGCAGTTCCTCATCAACGGTATTTCTGGTTTTCCTTAATAGTCGTTGCAGAAATTTGTGCACCACCATGGAGATCATCCAGGCAAGGGAAATCGTCAGCATCATGACAATCAATGCGACGGCATAGCGATTGTTCCCGACCAGATTAAAGACTGGAATCAACCAGCCCATAAAGGTTGCTTCAAAACCGGTAAAGGCATCCATCATCAATGATTCTTCTTTTCAATGACGCTGCTGTGGAGTGGGAAAGTACCTTTTTTACGGTCAATGAAGAAATGTTGCAGTGTGGTATCGATCGTTTTAAAGGCTAAATCTTCCCATGGGATTTTTTCCTCTGTGAAAAGTTCTGTTTCCAGACTCTCAATTCCCGGGTAAAAATCAGTATTATCCAGGTCTGCGAGAAACATCATGTAGACCTGTGAGATATGTGGCAGGCTGATGATAGTATAGAGGCGTAAGTTTTCCAGTGAGGCATTGGCTTCTTCAACACTTTCCCTCACTGCAGCCTGTTCAAGAGTTTCCTCGTTTTCCATAAATCCTGCAGGGAGAGTCCAGTAGCCGCGACGTGGTTCGATGGCACGTTTACAGAGCAAGACTTTGTCTTCCCAGACCGGCAGGCAGCCGGCGACAATTTTCGGGTTCTGGTAATGGATGTCGCCGCAGCTTATACAGACATACCTCTCACGGTTATCTCCGGCAGGAATGCAAATGTTTACCGTTGAGCCACAGCTTTGACAGAATTTCATAAGAATATGTTAACCGCAGGAGGGAGAAGAGGAAAG
>JBLYYR010000266.1:0-2793 GCA_048550195.1 Arenicellales bacterium | reverse complement strand
GTTCAGATTAGCATCGGATGCAAAAAAATACTCGCTGAGTAAGGACTACACCGTGAAACGCAGATATAGAACTCAATTGAATCATCACATTGGCGCACACCTGGCCAGTATCAGGAAAGTCGCCGAATTTCGATTCTACGAGCGGTTTTTTGCAATCTGGCATGTACTGCACTACCCGCTTTTTCTGATGTTAGTCGTATCGGGCATAGTCCATGTTATCGCCGTTCACATGTATTGAGCTGTCGGGAACAAACCATGATTCAGCGGATGAATGTCACCTTACGCTTGCTTGCTGCCATGAGCATCTTTTTCATGAACACAGCACACGCTGCTGATATCGAAACCTTGCTGATGCCAGGCAAGCTTATCCAGGGGCACGCGAAGTACGAGACCGAATGTTCCCGTTGTCATGTACGCTTCAAGAAAAGCACACAATCCCGACTCTGCCGTGACTGCCACGAGGAGGTCGACGCTGATCTCCTGGCAGGTGAGGGTTTTCATGGTCTGAGCACGGAAATAGCAGAGACACCCTGCAAGATATGCCATACCGACCATATTGGCAGGGACGCGAATATCGCCATTCTGAATCGCGCCACCTTCGATCACGATAATACGGATTTTCACCTTGAGGGCAGCCATGAAGACGTATCCTGCACAGCGTGCCATGAAACGGATAAGAAGTTCTCTGAAGCGCCCTCCGGTTGCTTCGACTGTCATGGCGAACAAGACCCGCACAAGGGCAATCTCGGTGAACAATGTGTGGAATGCCATAACCCGGAAGACTGGAACAAATTCGATTTTGATCATGACATAACGGAGTTTCCTTTACTGGGAGAACACAAAGAAGTTGCCTGTAACAGCTGCCACCTGAACACGCGATATGAGGAGACACCTAAGAACTGCAATGCCTGCCACTCCCTGAACGATGTCCACAATGGGCGCAATGGCAACCAATGCGAAGACTGTCACAGCCCGCGCAATTGGATTGAACCCAAATTCGAGCATGATCGTGATACCGACTTCCCATTGAAAGGCAAACACAAAAAGGCTGTCTGTGAGGCCTGTCACAAAGAAGCTGTAGACGAGGTAAAACCCGAAAAGGACTGCTACAGCTGCCATAAAAACGATGACCAGCACGGTGGGCGTTACGGAAAGAAATGTGACTCCTGCCACACAGAAAAGGGCTGGAAGGAGGCACAGTTCGACCACGAAAAGAACACCAAATTCCCACTCAAAGGCAAGCATTCCAGGCTGAACTGCGCAGCCTGTCATCGCGGTGAATTGGACAAGGAAAATCTAGGCACAGAATGCCACAGCTGCCACCTGAGTGACGACGTACACCAGGGGCAGGAAGGCAAGCAATGCCAGCGCTGCCATCAGGAAAGCAGCTGGTCAGAGCGCGTTATATTTGATCATGACCTGACCCATTTCCCCCTTCTTGGAATGCATGCTTCCGCCCCTTGCGAGGAATGCCATATCTCGGCTGCTTTTCAGGATACCGACTCAGAATGCAATGCCTGCCATAAGGACGATGATGAGCACAAAGCCGCACTGGGGCCTGATTGCCAGCAATGTCATAACCCGAACGACTGGGGAATATGGCTGTTTGAGCATGACCAGCAAACAGATTTCGAGCTGGACGGTGCCCACAAGGATCTGGGCTGTGAAAAGTGCCACTACAAACCGGTTAAAACGAAAATGAATCAGTCGTCGAATTGCCATGCCTGCCATGAACACGACGATACACACCGCGGACGCTTTGGACGTCAGTGCGAACGATGCCATAACACAGAAAGTTTTACTGACGTCAACCTACGCTAATCAGGACAATAGAGATGCCAGCAATCCTTGAAAAGACAAGCATACTGATAATCCTGGTTCTTTTGGCCACATTGTCACCATTTGTTTACGCCGAGTCGTTCGATCATTTCTCTACCGGTTTCCCGCTCACCGGGGCACATGACGGTATCGACTGCGAATCCTGCCATACAAGAGGTGTTTTCAAGGGTACACCGACGCGCTGTGCGTCTTGCCACTCGGGAACATCAAGATTGGGTGGTGAGCGCAAACCTCCCAACCATATGCCCACCAGCAACACCTGCGAAGATTGCCATATAACTTCGAACTGGAAACAGATAACCAGGTTTGAACACGGTGATGTTACCGGCGCCTGCAGTTTCTGTCATAACGGACAAACCGCCGTTGGTAAATCGCCTGACCACGTGACCAGCAGCAGTAAGTGCGATGACTGCCATACCACCAACAGCTTTGGTGGCGCCCGGTTTGATCACTCTGGTGTTACCGGCGCCTGCTTCTCCTGTCACAACGGTACGACCGCCACCGGCAAGTCGGCCAATCATATCCAGAGTAACAACAGCTGCGGCGACTGCCATACTACCAACAGCTGGAACGGCGCCGTGTTCGACCACACCAATGTAAGTGGTAATTGCGTCAGCTGTCACAACGGAAGCACCGCCACCGGCAAGAACGCCACCCATATCCAGACCAATACCTTGTGCGAAGATTGCCACCGCAGCAGCGGCTGGGTCCCGGTCACCCGCGTGGCGCACGCCGACGTCATCGGCACCTGCTTCTCCTGCCACAACGGCACGACGGCAACCGGTAAGCATCCCACACACATTGGCAATAGCAACACCTGTGAGGATTGTCATAACACCACCAACTGGAACAGCGCAGTCTTCGACCACACCAACTTCAGGGGGAACTGCGCCAGCTGCCACAATGGATGCAGCGCCACCGGCAAGAACGCCACGCATATTCAGACCAACACCC
>JBLYYR010000265.1:0-7514 GCA_048550195.1 Arenicellales bacterium | reverse complement strand
CTGCTGCATCTCAATACCCTAAAACGTGGTCTTTCCCATTTTAGTTCTCTGCCCTAGTAACTGGTTGAGTCGACAATTTCGTTGTCCTGGTTTGGTGTACTATATACGGGAGAAACCTGGTTTTTTCTAGCATAGTAATGACCTGTGTCTAATTAATCTAAGGCAAAATAATATCAAATACTTAAGCCCCGGAACCCTTTCATTCCATAGTATTAATAAAAGAAAAAAATGAACGGATAAAGGGGTCGGAATGATTAATATTAGATCACCCGACCCCTTTATTCTTGCTCCTTTACATGTCACCGCAGTAGGTAAATTGATGCTCGCTGAGCCAGGTGATAATTTTATTCATGCCTGGCCGGTCGTAACGGGCTCAAATCCTATACCTCGCATACTATTTACTACCGAACAGGAACGACGCAACGTGGCCTACCAGTCACTCGACCAGGGAAATGCTTATGATGATAAAGAAGCCGAGGATGGCGTAGGCTGCATTGGTGGATTGATTTATGACGAGAGCAAAACTGGTTAAAGATGCCGGCAAGACTATTTCTGAACGTTTCGGTGTATAATTCTTACCCTATGTTGCTGGCCAGATGATTTCAAGCACGCTTATTTCAAGTACACTAACCCCGGACTTCCCCGAAATATCCTTATAAACCGAAAGTGATTTAGTAACGATTCGGCATGCAGCTACATTTAACAACTGCTAAAGTTAATGAGTTCGGGTAATTACTCGCAGTGCTCCCTGCGATTAAATAAATAAAAAATAACAAAAATTGTAGTAAGTGCTTATTGATGATACAAAAATCGACTATCAACACAATATTACTGACTGTGGCAGGCATATTGATGATGGCTGGTACATACTTGCTGTGGCAGGCATATCAGCAGGCGAAAACGATTGATCAGGAGCGTGCAAAATACCTGCATGAACTCGATCACTATTCTGAAAGAAACATCTACTACGACCCGCAAGCCATCATCGACTGGTTACTGATGCGACTCAATCCTCAGGGGTATTTCGTGCAAAGCCCCGACATGATGTTTGAACCTTCACAGTTAAACACGCATTCATTACGTGCAACCCGTTACGCCATTTCTACCCTGCGCGAACTCGACGCGCTGGACAAAATAAACAGGTCGAAAGTTATAGACTGGGTGATTGGTAATTACATCTCTGACCTGGATCAATCTGGTCATTCTCCAGACAAATCGGTTTATACAGATGGCCGCTATGCCGCCTTTAGTACCCTCGAGGGTGAAATGTACGGCGTACGCCCAACCATGGACGCCATCATCATTCTCGAGTCGCTGGATGCCCTGGATGACGAGCGTATTGATTTATCACACCTGGAGCGGTTTATTCTCGCACACCAGAATGAAGACGGCGGTTTCTGGGACGAACACTACCCTAAATTCGGTAAACAATCCTGCCTCAAGTGCACATCCTTTGCGCTACGCTCGCTCGGCAGACTCCAGAGAAAATTTGACGTTTATTTCGATCGGGATTTCAAGAATAGCGTCAGCCTTTTTGTCAAAAACTGCAGAGACGAGGTAAACGGCGGCTATGCATCAATGCCCGGTAAAGCTACAACAGAGAGTTATGATTCATTCCGCGCCTATATAACCCTGTGGTGGTTGCAGCATGGAACTCACGAGAATCATAAAGACTATATTGAAAGCCACATGCAAGTCGATGACCTGATTCGTCATTTACAGCAGTCCTATTATTTACCCGAGCAAAATGCCTATTCCCGCTATTATGACCAGGAGATACAAAGCCCGTCGCTGAAAGCATCTCACCTGATCACCTGGCTAATTACCAGCATGGGCCGGTCAATCGGCGAACATAAAGACCCGTTTCTTCGATATGTACTGGCCAATGAGGGAAAAGCGGGCGACTTTGGCGGGGATATTTACTCTACGTATTCTGCTACCGGTATTCTTAAAAAGCTGAAAGTCGCTACCGGGGCGCTCCCCGCACCAATACGACCGGCAATCATTGATCAGGAAAACAGGGGATATGATCGGGGCTTGTTACTACTGATAGTGTCTCTGCTGCTATACGGGCTGGTATATGCATTAAAAAAATCAGCGCTCGAAGCAGATTACCAATCAATGACTGTGCAGGCCATGCATGACGGGCTGACAGGAATATATAATCGTACAAAACTTGAAGAAATTTCTGATCTGGAAATTCAGAAAGCCCAACGTTATGACAAGCCATTATCGCTGATAATGTTTGATGTCGACCGCTTCAAGAAAATCAATGATACATTCGGCCATATTGTCGGTGACGAGGTATTGAAGAAACTGACAGAACTGGTCGAGTCGAGCCTGCGTCGTGTAGACACTTTTGCACGGTGGGGTGGTGAGGAATTTATTATCCTGGTGCCAGAGACCGAACTGAAGGATGCGGGCCATCTGGCTGAAAAGCTACGGAAACTGATTGAAGCAACCAGCTTCAGAACTATTGGCTCACTCACCTGCAGCTTTGGTGTCGCGCAACTGGATAATACTGAAAAACTATCACAGGTTACCGAGCGCGCTGACAAGGCGCTATATACCGCAAAATCAGACGGACGTAATTGCGTAAGAATATCTGATAACGACATGAGCGGTGTTCAGATCAAAAAGATGTGATGAACATCAAGGGGTCATAGTACCTGATTATTAGGCTCGTCAGCTTTCAGGTTCCCTGCCCCTTGCCTCCCTGATCTGCAATCTAAATCTCCTGCGCAGACTGTCCTCAGTTGTCATCGGCTTCCCGGGTCGGTACAGGAGCGCCATCGGGAGTCATCCCCTTCAGAAATTTGAACAGATCACTATCTGTGGACAGCACTAGTGTGGTGTTGTTGCCGATGATGGACTTGTAAGACTGCATGGTCCGCGTAAATTCATAGAACGCCACCGCTTCAGGGCTCTGGTTGTAAGCCCTGGCATAGATCTCGGTAGCCTTCGCGTCGGCCACGCCACGGATTTCCTCAACCTCACGATAGGCTTCAGACTGAATCTTGTTCAGGTCGCGGATGCGATTACCACGGATCCTGGCAGCCTCGCCGTTACCTTCTGACAGGAAGCGTTCTGCAATCTGCCGGCGTTCACTGATCATTCGATCATAGATCTTCGGGCGCACACTTTCATTGTAGTTAATACGCTTGAAGCGAATATCGAGCAACTCAATCCCAAACACTTCGACCTTTTCGGCGGCAGCAGTAAAGATTTCCTGCTCGACCAGTTTGCGGCCCTTCTGGATCGGCACCAATGTTCCCATATCCAGCTTCCGTTCTGCCTCGGTTAGCAGGGTATCACGCAAAGGCATGCGATCACTGGTGGTGCGGATAATCTCGATCAGCTCATGCTTGGCGACCGCATTTCGCGTTTCACTGCCGAGAATATCATCCAGGCGTGACTGGGCACTGCGCTCATCACGCAGCCGCAGGAAGTACTGCAGCGGATCGACAATCCGCCAGCGGGCGAAGAGGTCGACTGAGATATAAAGCTTGTCCTTGGTGGGCATATCCGACGGGTTGCCGTCCCATTCGAGAACTCGCTTGTCGATCGGATTGACCTCCTGGATGAAGGGTACTTTCACTTTTAAACCCGCAGACGTCACAGGAGCACCGACCGGCTTGCCAAACTGGGTAATAATCACCTGCTCGACTTCACTCACCGTATACAGTGCACTCATCGCGACGTATATTCCGAGCCCCAGAATCACCATGATTACTATATGCCTGGTCTTCATGGTTGCACCGCCTTCTGGGTATTGAGATTCAGTAGTGGTAGAATGCCATGCGACTGTTCATCGACAATAATCTTGGAGCGTATACCTGGCATAACGTTCTGCAAGGTCTCGATATAGATGCGGCGGCGAGTAACCTCCGGGGCCTTACTGTATTCCGCCAGCAAGGCGCTGAACCTTGCGGCATCGCCTTCTGCTTCATTTATTCTCTTCAACCGGTAGCCATCGGCCTCGCGGATCCGCTGATCTTTCTCGCCTTCAGCCAGCGGGATCACTTTGTTGTAATCGCGACGGGCTTCGTTGATCAGCTTCTCCTTCTCCTGCTGGGCCTGGTTGACCTCGTTGAAAGACTCCTGCACCGGCAACGGCGGATTGATGTTCTTCAATTGTACCTGGTCGATACTGATGCCCATTTCGTATTTGGTTGAAAGTTCCTGCATCTTGGCCAGCGCTTCTGTTTCGATTTCCTGTCGGCCTATGGTAATCACCTCGTCCACGGTACGGTCGCCGACCACTTCCCGCATGACAGATTCTGACACATAGCGAAGCGTTTCACTCGGCTCCCGAACTTCGAAAAGGTATTTAACGGGATCCGAAATACGATACTGAACCACCCATTCAACCAGTGCGGAATTCAGATCACCGGTCACCATCTCTGTTTCCCGCTTTCCGTCACGAGGGCTCTGGTAGGGATCGGTGGCACCCGGGGTAGTGAACCCGAACTCCTGTTTCAATTGCCGCTTGACGGGAACAATAGTGGCCTTATCAATGCCCAGTGGCAGCTTGAAATGCAGCCCCGGAGGAACTTCCTTGAGGTATTTACCAAAACGTTGCACGACGGCGACCGAGTCGCTTGGCACCGTGTAATAGGCCGTCCAGGCACCCAGTCCGATAAGAGCAAGTATGATAATGATGATGATACCGCGTGGGCCACCAGCCGGCATGATCTGCCTGAGCTGGCTTTGCCCCTGTCTAACCAGGTCCTCGATATTGGTATCGGGTCTGGAACTGCTATTCCAGGGGCTACCGCCGTTATTCTTGTTCGATGGCATCAGGATGCCCTCCATTTATATACACGTTTGTGCGCATGTTTAAGTTTACAACACTACAGACAGGAATTGGGTTACCAGGAAAAGATGGGGGTACCGTTGAACGTCTATTTCAGTAACTCAAGACAGAGAAATTAAAAGCCTGCGTAATGATATAGCGGTGCACAGAATTAAATCCGCTTCACTATGGTCGGTTTGCGCATTTGGCTTTAACAATCCTGATAAAAATTAAAACTTCATCGCATTGTCAAAAAGACCCATGCACTATTTCTTTGAATTCTTCTTTAATTTCTTCAACGCCTTCTTCTCCTGTGGAGTCATGCTTGGTTGCTTCTTATTCTCTTTATTACTTTTTTGTCCCTTACCCATGATTTTTTACTCCTGATCAATGATGATTAATAAAGATTAATAAAGCTTTACCCGGCAGTGGATAACGAGGCAGGGTAGTCTGTGCTTGTGAGGTCATCGAACAACCCCGCTCTGGCGAGAGAAATGCCAAAGTTGGCAAAGATGCTTGATACTCAACACTTTAACACAGATCAAAAAACTAATTACTGGTATCGAACGAGATGAAGAAATATAAACGGGTTCATTAGCTCATGATCTAGGGGTCAGAGTGCTTAAAGTCTTAATACTCAGCTTTCCTTTAGTAATAAATCGACACGGACGACATTAAGAAGCGCGCCGTCATCACCGACATGCCGTTTAAAACGCTGTTTGACCAGGTTAATCAGTTCCTCATCTAGCGAATAGTTGCTATGCGTTGCTTTTATGGAACAATAGGGGCCAGACCACGTTTTTGGTTTTGAGATAGAGTGACTACTGGACGAATAAATGTACAATAATCGTGGTATGTCCCTTATTATTCATAAATCCACCCCATAGAATCAAGGCATACCTATGACAAATAACGATATCTTGCGCCGTATTCGCTATATCTTCGACTTTGGCGATTCGAAAATGATTGCTGTATTTGGCCTGGCTGATCATCAGGTATCGAGGGAACAAATCAGTGACTGGTTAAAGAATGATGACGATCCTGCGTATCGGACATGCAACGATACTCAGCTGGCAATTTTCCTGAATGGTTTGATTAACGATAAACGTGGCAGAAAAGAAGGCGCTCAACCAGAGCCAGAGAAACAATTAACCAACAATATCATTCTCAAGAAATTAAAAATCGCATTAAACCTGAAAGCCGAAGACGTATTAGAAATTTTACACCTTGCGGGTTTCCAGTTGAGTAAACACGAATTAAGTGCGTTTTTCCGTAAGCCGGGTCATAAACACTATCGTGAATGCAAGGATCAGATTTTACGTAATTTCCTGAAAGGTATGCAGCTTAAATACCGTCAAAAAAACAAATTAAAATCAGAGTTCGAATGGAAGCAACTTTCCTGACACAAACAACATTACACATGAGCTGCTGATAATATGAGAGAAGTTGAAGTGACGAAAGAGCCGGTTGAGCTCTATAAAATCCTGAAGTTCGAAGGCATGGTCTCTAGTGGTGGGGAAGCAAAGTCTGTTATCGCTGAAGGCCAGGTTTCTGTCAATGGAAAGAAAGAAACCAGGAAACGTAATAAGATATTTTCAGGCGACATCATAGAATTTGGAAACGAGAAAATCCGTATACAGCTCAAATATAAATAAAGGACAGCTCCCCAATATAAGGCCGGTCAAATCAAGCATGTTTCAAGCTGAACCAGTATTTACTTTATCTATCCTACGGTTAAATTTCTTTTATTTAAAATGGGTGTTTTACATGCAACTTATAGAGATCGACAAAACCCGATATAGAAAGCATCTAAGGGTGGTATTTGCCGGCATAGTGGCTGTTCTCATAATCATCGCACTTAGCACTTCGGCACTGCTCATTTATCTTTTCAGCGACCCGGAAGCTTCACATTTTATGTATAACCTGGCAGGGGTAGTCATTGCAGCTGCTTTTGTGGGTTTTTTACTGACTAAATTGCGCCAGCATCCTTTTATGTTTGAAGTGGTATATGTGTGGGATTTAAAGCAACAGTTAAATCGGATACATCGAAAGCAACGCAAGATCGAAGCGGCCGTTGATGAGGGTGATCACGATGCTATGATTATCATGAATTATCTGTATCGTGGATCAAAACAACTTTACCTACTGGATGACAATACCATCACGATGGAAGATTTGACTGTGAAAATACAGGCTCTCGATAGCCGTCTGCAAGCTGCTGGGTTGAGTTTATCAACGGACTCATATGGCCCATCTATGTTAGGTCGATTTTAGAGAATAAAAGAAGCAGCACCCTATCCCCCTATTATTTGTGAGTAGCTGTGGCCTGAAGCCTGTTATATATTGCGGGCCATTTTTTTATTATAGATCTGCTTCACTCCGCCGCGCTTGCCACTCTTGCTCTTCTACAAGGGCTGCTGTGATTACTTCCATCACAGCATCCACATCAGCAGCTTGAGTACTTTCCTCAAAATGGCCAGTTAACTTCGTTTCAACATGTAGCTCGCCGTCCTCGTACAGCGCCCAGATTTCTTTGGCGTAGCGGCTGTCGAGTAATTCAGGTGCATAATGGCCATAGTAGCGGGTCATGTTGTCAACATCCCTCGCAAGCATCGATTCGGTGTTGTTATTTCCCGCCGCATCTACTGCTTGAGGCAGGTCGATAATCACCGGGCCTTCTTCATCCACCAGCACATTAAATTCTGACAGGTCACCGTGT
>JBLYYR010000264.1:0-35277 GCA_048550195.1 Arenicellales bacterium | reverse complement strand
CGCATTGACGACTGAAGAGATGCAGGCAGCTATGGCAGAAGAAAGGGACAAGCAGTTAAAAGAACTTCAGGACCAGGTCGCCGCAAATAAGAAAACCGGCGACAAGTACCGTGCAGATAATGCAAAGAAAGAGGGTGTTAAGTCGCTTGATAACGGCATTCAGTACAAGGTTATTAATTCTGGAAAGGGCAAGCAGGCAACTAAAGACAGCGAAGTTACCGTCCATTACAAAGGTACATTGATCAATGGAACCGAATTTGATTCATCCTACAAACGTGATAAGCCCGCAACCTTTGGTTTGACCGGCGTAATCAAGGGTTGGCAGGAAGTTGTACCGCTGATGAAAGTCGGTGATAAATGGGAAGTTGTTATTCCACCAGAATTTGCTTATGCAGAGAAAGGTGCAGGCGCTGCAATAGGCCCGGGTGAAACACTGATCTTTGAAATTGAGCTACTGGAAGTTAAGTAAACTGAGATTACTTTTTCAACTCAGAGGGTAATTTGCTTACTAATCTTCTAAGCTGGTGGGACCGAATCGTCTGGCAGGCTGATATTGCAAGCCTGCCAGGCTGGAAGCGTAAAATTTTGCTTTTCCTGAGAGGTGTGCAGATGTTGATTGCCGACCTTATGGAAGGGCGCAATAGTCTATACGCAAAGGGGCTGGTCTATACATCCATCCTTTCGCTGGTTCCCCTGCTGGCGGTTATGTTTTCTGTTCTTAAAGGCTTCGGTGTCCATAATCAGCTAGAGCCTTTGCTGCTCCAGCTGCTCGAGCCGCTAGGTGAGAAGGGTATAGAACTCACAACAACGATACTCAGTTTTGTCGATAATATTAGCGTCGGTGTGCTGGGCGCGGTTGGGCTGGGTGTTTTAATTTTTACCGTTATATCGCTTATTCAGCAGATTGAAGCTGCCTTTAACAGTACCTGGCGTGTCAGGCAACTGAGGCCATTAATCGAGCGTTTCAGCCACTATATCTCCGTACTACTGGTGGGTCCGGTGTTGATCTTTTCTGCCATTGGGCTGTCGCAGTCGGTACAGCACATAAGCCTGTTTCAAGTTGCATTAGAAACTGACACAGGCGCTTTTTTATATAAAATGCTATCGGTTTACCTGCCTTTCATTATGACGGTAGTGGCCATTGCCTTTGTATACATGTTCGTTCCGAATACACGTGTCAAATTTTCTGCGGCCTTATTCGGGGCGATTGTTGCAAGCCTGTTATTCAAAGTTGCGACAAGCGTGTTTACCCTGTTTATTGCCGGGTCGACGAAATACGATGCTATCTATTCAGCCTTTGCGACAATTATTCTCCTGTTTATCTGGATATTTATTATCTGGCTTATTTTGTTGCTTGGTTCCAGTATTGCCTATTTTTATCAGCATTCTGAAAAATTGCTTTATCTTTATCGTGATGAAGAACTGTCGCCATATGAAAGTGAAGCAATGGCATTGCAGATTATGGTGATTGTGACACGAAGATATTATGCTGAAAAACTACCGATAACTTTAGAAAAACTCTCTCGTCAGCTCCAGTTGCCTGATGACCTGGTTGAAGATATGGTATATCAGCTTGAAAAAGGTGGTTATATAAAAATAGCAGATGCGGATGATCCAAGTCTCCTGCCCGGGCGCCCACCTGAAGAAACTTACACTGCAGATCTGATGGCTTATATTAATGATTCAACAAAGCAAAGAACGAGAAGGGAGGGCGTGAAAGTAGATCAGAATATTATTAGTGTCCTGATGGTTGCGGAGAATGAAGCTCTGGATGCGATACAGGGTATTAGCCTGAAACAGCTTGCCAGCAGTGAAGAACTTTACCCCAGTGAAGAACTAAGGGAAATGTAAAGCTGTGAGTGCATATAAGCTAACATATGTGAAGGATTCTGGAATTCACGGCAAAGGTCTGTTTGCCAAAAAGGACATAGAAATTAACACTTACCTTGGTGAATACGAAGGACCTGTAGCAAAAAGGAACGGTAGCCATGTGCTATGGGTATTTGATGAGGATAATGTCGTCGGGCGATCGGGTAGAAATAAATTACGCTTTCTCAACCACAGCAAGGAATGTTGTGCGGAGTTTGATGGTTTTGAACTCTATTCGGCGCGTCACATAAAGGCAGGTGAAGAAATTACCATAAATTATGGTGAAGACTGGGATGACATTGACTAAGGCTTTAGCGGATAAGCAGGATTATCAGCATGCCAATTGACCACGAAATTATAAATGACGGCCAAATGGTAATTTGCAGGGCTACAGGTCATCTTGTCGGGCAAGATCTGGCCGACCATATGTTTTGGTTAATCAACCAGTTAGGGTCTACTCTTAATCCAGACTATCATCAGATATTTGATGCTATGGATGCTGGAAAAGTCGATATTAATGAAGAAGATATGAAGCGAATATCACAGATTATGCTTACTTATGGACAGAGTAGGGGGAAAATAGCAACGGCACTTGTGGCGGTTCGCCCTGATGTAAGAAAGCTGGCATATTACTACAAATCTTTAGCCGAACTTACTGAGATTACAGTCGAAGTTTTTGCAGACAGATTAGAAGCAGAAGAATGGTTGGCCAGCCTTCGCGATGCGAGAGCAGGACAATATTGAATTTAAGCAGGGACCCATGTAAGAATAAAGTAGGTGAGCCATATGCCGATTGATCATGAGGTTATAAATAGAGACAAGATTATTGTTACTGCCTTTGGTGTGGTAACGGGCCCAGAGCTGTCGGATCATGTATTCAGCATGGTAAACATGCATGGGGTTTCCCTGAATTCCGGCTACAAGCAGATTTTTGATGCCATGAGTGTTGAAAGATTAGACTTTAATGAAGAGGACATGAAGCATATTTCTCAAATCCTTCTAAATCATGGTCAGGATCGGGGGAATATTACTATAGCATTTGCTGCGATCAATTCTCGAGTAAGGGAAATGATTAATTATTACATGCAATTGTGTGAAGTTACTGACGTATCAGGTGAACTATTTGAAAGCAGGCAGGATGCAGAGGCCTGGCTGGCATCGGTATAGAGTTACCTGATAATTGTATTTAATAGAGAAAATACGGAGTAGACCATGAAGCTTGCATATAAAGATATTTCATTTTTATCAATAATAATCGCATTTTCATTCCTGCTTAGTGCATGCAGTTCAACAAGTCTTGTCAATCGCTGGAGTGACCCGGAATTTAAGGGGCCTGCACTGCAGAAAATCCTCGTCATCGGGGTTATCAAAGATGATATCAAGAGACGGTCTTTTGAAGAGGAATTTGCAAGCTTGATCACAGGGAATGGTAGAACTGGCATAGCAAGCTATACTTTGATGCCTGATTTGAAAAGTGCTGATCAGAAAGAAGAAATTCTTGCAGTTGTCGATAAAGTGGGAGCGGATGGTGTGATGATTGTTACCTTACAGGGTGTTAGCAAGGAGCAAAGAGATGTTCCGCCTTCCGTTGACTATTACCCGGCAGCAGGAGGTATGGGCATGGGTTACGGCATGTATGGCTACTACGGTATGCGCCACGCAGCTGTTTATAGTCCGGGTTATACGGTGACAGATACTGTCGTGAGACTGGATACAAAACTGTTTGCCGTCAGCTCAGAAAAAATGATCTGGGCAGGTAAAACTGAAAGCTTTAACCCCTCATCATCTCAATCAGTAGTTAGTGAGCTGGAAAAGCTTGTCATCAGCGAAATGAAGAAAAGCGGGATGGTTAAATAAATCTGTGTATTACGTATTAGGTGTTAGGTAAAACCTAAATCGTAAAACGTAAACCTTCGCTCATTCCACCATTCCTGTGCCAATCCCCACAGTGCTGAACCCGCCATCCACATAAGTAATTTCCCCGGTAATTCCCGACGCCAGATCAGAGCAGAGAAAGGCAGCGGTATTTCCCACTTCTTCAATGGTGACGCTGCGGCCGAGTGGCGCGGTTTTGTCATAATAATCGAGCATTTTCTTGAAGCCAGTAATGCCTGCCGCAGCAAGCGTCTTTATTGGGCCGGCCGAAATGGCGTTAACCCGGATGCCGTCCGGGCCCAGGCTCTGGGCGAGGTAGCGGACATTTGCTTCCAGGCTGGCTTTGGCCAGACCCATAACGTTGTAACCGGGCATTGAGCGTACTGCACCGATATAGCTCATAGTAATCAGCGCGGCATTCCGACCCTCCATCATTTCTCTGCCCGCTTTTGCCAGAGCAGTAAAGCTGTAGGAACTGATTTCATGCGCCATGTTAAAGCCGTCGCGAGTGGTCGCATCGAGAAACAGTCCTTTTAGTTCCTCCCGCGGGGCGAAGGCTATCGAATGGACGATGCCATCCAGGCCATCCCATTGTTTACCTAGTTCTGCGAAAGCATTATCAATCTGCTCATCTTCAGATACATCACAGGGTAGAATGATGGATGAGCCACAGGCTTCGGCAATCTTTTCCACTCGCTTCTGCAGTTTTTCAGTCTGGTAGGTAAAGGCCAGTTCGGCACCCTGTGCAGCCATGGCAAGTGCGGTACCTGCAGCGATTGAACGGTCACTGGCAACGCCGGCGATCAATATCTTCTTGTTTTCTAGAAATCCCATGTTATTTCCTGTTTTAAATTTTAGTTTTTAATAAAATGTTTCGTAGGTTGGGCTGAGAGTAGCGAAATCCACCATCGTTTTGATGTGTTGTTGGGCTTCATGCTGCAGCCCAAGCTGCAAGTGCAACCGGAATAGAAAAATTATTATGATTGAGAGTCCCGGTCACTTCAAGCCGGTTCCTTCCAGCGGTTAACCGCTGCTTCATCGCTGTGCCGGCTTTCTACCCAGCGTGAGCGGTTTCCCAGTGTTTCTTTTTTCCAGAAGGTTGCTCTGGTTTTCAAGTAGTCCATGATAAATTGATTCGACTCATAGGCGGCGGCCCTGTGCGGGCTGGCCGTGATGACGAGCACTATCTGGTCGCCGGGTGCCAGAGTGCCGACACGATGAATAACGGTAATGCCCTGTAGCGGCCAGCGTGATTCAGCCTCCCGGGCAATTTCCTGCAACTGGTTTTCCGTCATGCCCGGGTAGTGTTCAAGCGTCATCAGGCTGACCTCGTCACCTTCATTGAGGTCACGCACAAGGCCGACAAAACTTGCTATAGCCCCAATATCAACCCGATCACTACGCAGCAGACTAATTTCCTGCTCGAGACTGAAATCTTTTTCCTGTATGGTTATCCTGATCATAGCTAAACAAATATAACAATGCAGCAACAAGAAATCCATATACTTGCTAGTCTCGGCTTCTTTCGACTCAGACAGTATAATCGCACACACTAATGAATATAAGAGACATGTATTAATGAACCTGATTCGCATTTGGTGGCACCGGTATTTTTCTGATCCGCAGGCACTGATATTGTTGTTCCTGCTGGTCGGCAGTCTATTAATTGTCCTGACTATGGGACATATGCTGGCACCGGTATTCGCCAGCATTGTTATCGCTTATCTGCTTGAAGGCATCGTGCGACGGCTCATCAATCTGAACTGCAGCCGTCTTGTCGCCTCGGTGATCAGTTTTATCTTTTTTATGGTCTTTTATTTGCTCATGCTGTTCTGGCTGCTGCCATTACTGTCCACTCAGGTTAGCCAATTGCTGCAGGAGACCCCCAGCATGATTTCTGCCAGCCAGAAGAGTTTGCTGGAATTACCGGCAAAATACCCGTCCCTGATTACAGAAGGTCAGATTCGTGAGCTGGCAGTTATTCTTCGTTCAGAGATTGGCGGTACTGCCCAATATATTCTGTCCAGGACACTGGCGTCGGTTCCCGGACTACTGGCGATTGTGGTCTATCTTTTTCTCGTCCCGCTGCTGGTTTTTTTCTTTCTCAAGGATAAAGATCTGATTTCAGACTGGATCAGTGGTTTTCTGCCAAAACAACGCAGACTGGCGCTAAAGGTATGGACGCAGGTAAATAGCCAGATTGCAAAATATGTACGCGGAAAGGCGTGGGAGATAATAATTGTCTGGTCAGTGACCTATGCGGCATTTTCTCTGTTTGGGCTACAGTATGCCATGCTGTTATCTGTACTCGTTGGATTGTCGGTGATCATTCCCTATATCGGTGCCGTGGTGGTGACTATTCCAGTTATGCTAATTGCATTTTTTCAATGGGGCTGGGTACCGCAGACCGGCTGGTTGATCATTACCTATGGGGTGATACAGGCCCTGGACGGTAATATACTGGTTCCTTTGCTGTTTTCTGAAGTGGTAAATTTACACCCGATAGCGATTATTATTGCCGTACTGGTGTTTGGTGGTCTTTGGGGTTTCTGGGGTGTGTTTTTTGCTATTCCGCTGGCAACCGTGGTGCAGGTGCTGCTCAAGGTATGGCCACGAGGTGATGTGATTGATGATTCCACTGCCTGATTATGCTGGCTAGTAAGATCCCGCTGCTGGAGAGCTGTAATTCCAGCCTGCCAAAAGAACTGGCTGATACCCTGGCTTTACTTAATCTTCCTCTATGCAGTGAACCCCCTCCTGAAGGGTATTTTTTATCCTGTGAGAATAATGGCCTGCAGCTGAACACTGACGAAGCCGAAAAGGTGCAGCCAGTTTTGTCAAAACCAGCGGGGTTTTCGGGTAAGCAACCCATTTTGCGCGCACTTGCGCCGGCACGCGGTGGAACCGTCATTGATGCGACTGCAGGGCTGGCAGGAGACAGCTTGAAACTAGCCATGGTCGCAGACCGAGTTATTGCTATTGAGCGGAATCCGGTAGTTTTCGCCTTGCTGGCATCAGCACTGTACAGCGCACGATCTTCTTCTATTTCCATGGCAGACAAAATAGAGGCGCACTTTGGCGATGCGATTGAACTGATACAAAAACTGCCGGCAGTTGATGTGATATTTATGGATCCAATGTTTCCATTAAAGCGAAAGCGTTCTGCCTTGCCACCTAAGTCAGTTCGAATCTTACGCAATATCGTTGGTGATGATATGGATGATGAAAAACTTCTTCGAGTTGCGCGCCAGTATGCGAAACGCCGGGTAGTAGTGAAGAGACCGTTACATGCGCCGCCGCTGGCCAATGATCATGAGGCACTGCATGAAGGAAAAGTTGTTCGCTATGAAGTCTACCTTCCTGCGGGAATGTCGTCGTGAGTACGCCAACGTTTTACCTGGCTGAAGGATTTAACGAAGATAGCCTGATTACATTGTCGGGCAAAGAGGCCTGGCATGCTCTGGGTGTAAGGCGGCTTGATGTAGGCGATCCGATACGGCTTATTGATGGCAAGGGCAATATTACCCAGGCCAGGGTAGAAAACCTGGAGGGCCGAAATACTGCCAGTTTAAGAACGGGTGAAGTGACTCATATTCCACCACAAACCCCGAACATCATTCTTGCCACGGCAATCGCAAAAGGTGATCGCCAGTCTACTTTACTTGATATGGCGACCCAGCTTGGCATCAGCGCCTGGCAACCCCTGCTTTGTCATCGCAGCGTCAGCAAGCCAGGTAAAAACAGCTACGAGCGCTGGCAGCGGGTTTGCCTTGAGGCCAGCAAGCAAAGCGGCTCAGCCTGGTTGCCAGAAATGATGCCAGCAGCGAAACCTGAAGATGTGGCCAAAACTGCATCTCTAGAGGGCAGGGAGGTACTGTTAGCACATCCTGATGGTGAAGCAATGAGTGCCAGCAACCACCTGGATAAGCCACTACTAGATAAGTTACTAATGGTTGGCCCGGAAGGCGGTTTCACTGATGATGAAGTAATGCGTATTGTTGCAACCGGTGCGAAGAAAGTAAGTCTGGGGCAACACATACTGCGTATTGAAACCGCGGCGGTTAGTTTGTTAGCGAAGTTTCGTCCTGGTTGAAAAAAGTTTAACTTCAAAAGAAATTTTTACCAAAGAGGACACGGAGGAGCGCAGAGGAAAACCTTAATTTATTTTTCTCTCCCGGGGTGATCCAGCACCTTTTTTGAGGTAGACGCTACGCAGGGTCGACAAACTAGATCAAAACAATGGTTTACTTGTGAAATTCTTAGACTTGAACTGACATAAGTAAAACCTGGTGCAGGTTTGACATGACAAAACCTCATACTTTAAGGGCTGCTATCGAGACATGGCTGTGTGAAAACCTGGAACAAAAATGATCGGTGGCGAATTCCGGTCAGTTTTATTTCACATTGGTGTAAATGTGGGTGATCTATCCATTGTTAGTGTGGTTTTCTTCTACTAAGTGACACTCTATCCCAGCCAACTAAAATATTACTGCGTTTTCACACAGTCTGGTGACGTAGCAGACAAAAATGGCAAGTTGCTGGATTCCAACGGCCTCTCGATAGCTGTCATTTAACGAACAGAGGGAATAGTCAGCTATCGACTGATTGAAACCGCTACCCAGTGCAGTCACTCAACTTTAATGGTTGAGTGCATGTAGAGTACTAAAAATGACCGCCAAGTCACGACAGCCAGGACCTGGCTGGGCGAATTTCTCCTACGTTAATGCCTCTGGAGTTTACAATCATAGGAGATATATGCGTCTGAAGTTTTTGTTTCTCATCATCTGATAGTGCGCCTAGATGATCCAGGATTGCCAATAATGCTACTGAGCGTGCGCGGGCACTACCATCGGCTATTTTCAACGCTATCCCCAGTCCTTGATCAGGTATGGCCGCTGTGACAATACCCTCAGCACCGGTTTTAGCTAACACAGCGCCATTGGTGACTTCATTCAACTCACTTGCTAAAGTTCCATGACCTGCAATATAGATCGGCTCATTGGTAATGGCCTCATGAAGACGACAGATAGCCTGCGCGCGATAATCTGACAAATCCACAGGGTTTGCGAAGCGGGCCATGGCGTGGCCGAGCTGCAGCAAAGGCATCGTGGGTGCAGGTAACCCACAACCATCGATCCCTATTGGATATTGTTTAAGATCGACATCAGCCAGATCGGACAGTATATCGAGCGATAATTGTTGCAGAGGATGTTCGATCTGATGGTAGTCATCCAATGGTATACCCAGATGCAGTGCCGTGGTCAAAAACCCGGCGTGCTTGCCTGAACAATTGTGATGAATTCGACAACCTTTCTGCCCGGAAGCTAGCAGCTGGTGGGCACTCTCAGTATGTTCAGGGAGTACAGGGCCACAAGCTAGATGATCCTCTGTCAATCCCAGGCGGTTCAGCCATGACACTACTAAATCCTGATGCATTTGCTCACCCTGATGAGATGAACATGCGAGTGACAATTCAGCATCGTTTAGTGCATAGCGGGTACTGGCACCACTCTCGACCAGCTGAATAGCCAGTATTGGCTTTAGAGCTGAGCGAGGAAAGATCAGGTTTTCGATGTTCCCCCAGCTTTCCATAACATCGCCCTTAGCATCACACACCACGGCAGCACCAAAATGCCGACTTTCTACGGTGCCGTTACGTGTAACTTCGACAAAAAGCTCATAAGACATACGACTGGAACTCATTAATAATTTCGTATTCTGATGAATACTGAATGATAATTTTACGGTCGATGACGATTTTCTACAAATGCGATAATTGAAAAATCTGACTCAGGCTGGTCAAGCTTAATGACACCATCGATTAATTTATTACGAAGCAGCGACGAACTTTTCGCCTGCACTAGGGTTTATATGAGGAGGGACGGTTGAGGTGGCCCTGGCAAGGCCTCCGGATAATAGTAGTTCGATAACTTTATCGTAAGTGTATTCATGTGCGATCTCACAGGCTTCAGGGAAATAACTCGAACCATAGGTCATGCCAGGTACCAGGTTCGCTTCCATGAAAAAACATTCCCCATGATTGTTGGTTTTAATATCGATACGCCCGAAGTCCCTGACACCCAGGGTATTAAAAGCATCAATCGCCAGCGCGGTCACCCTGTCTTTTACCTCATTATCGACAATTTCTATGAGTTTTTCTGAATCATCTTTTTTTGCCTGTGCGCCTAAAATCCTCAGCCCATGAGATGATGTCGGTGGAACGACTTCAACCGCTGACACGATTAGTTTTTTTTTGTCTGTCTTGATGACGGCAACGGTAAACTCACGACCATCCAGGTATTCCTCTGCCAAAACAGGTTGATTGAATGAACCGTATAACGACATGACTTTACTTTTATAGTCTGCAAAGTTAGTGACAAAGGATAAATCATCAATACCATTCCCGTTTGCCGCATCCAATGGTTTTAAGAAAAGCGGAAATGTGACGGGTAGATCACTTTCTTTTTTGTACTGGCCCGGAGTCGCGATAAAATATTTGGCCGTGTTAATTCCTTTGTTGGTTAAATGCGTTTTCGCAAGTACTTTATTGGAATCAAATTTCAGTACTTCTCTTGATGAACCTGTAAAATTAATTTCATGCTGGACAAAGTAATCAGTCAACCAGATGTCATCCTCATGCTTAACGGAAATATACTTTACTGCCAGCACAACCAGGTCAGGCTTTCTTTTGACTATGTCATCTAAATCATTTTTCGATTTGCAAATATTTAGTCTGACGCTATAGTCCATCTTCTGAATGGTATTTAAAACACTATTACAGGCTGTTAGTGATCCAAATCCGCTTTCTTTTAGTGTGTCATTGGGTGTAGTGATTATTTCTATATGCATTGGTGTTTTCTCGTGCTCAATTGTTAATTCGATTGAATGAATGGCAAAACACCTGACATTGATATTCAGGATCACACTACAGACAACAAAATGCGGAATGAAGAACTAGTCCACTAACTGCTTGATGATGAACTATGGATATATTTGAAGATTGATCAGCTAGCCGGCAATGCCTGGGCAGATAGAGTAGTAAATGAAAACACAGCTCCGATGTACTGACTGCAAGAGGATACCATAAATCGGAGTAAAATGTTCGCTTAGGGGAAATCCAAGCGGTATTGCGATTTCTTTGTTTTTGTCCGCCATGTCTCGATAGCCGCAATATTACAATTTCCCTACAATCACTGATTTCAGGAATATTCAGATTATTATAAAGACCTTTTCAACTTCTAATTTTGGCTGCGGGTTGCAGCCATCCGTTATTTATGTCGGATAGCATGAAATCAGTTATCAATGTCGTTAGATCATATCCTGACTTTGACAGTTTTATCTGTAACTATTTATGCGGCTTGTCACAGCTATAAATCAAAATTATTCTTAACCTCTGTGATCTCCGTGTCCTCTGTGGTGAAGAGATTTTTATCTTTTTTGCTACCTGATAGTTTTTAATTGGGCTTTTACCGTTTCTCGCATGGTGCTAATTGCTTCTGTGATCTTCGCTGCACTTTTCTGATCTTTAGCCAAGCCTTCCCAGTTTTCCTGCCATACTTTCTTCAGATCTTCCGCCATCTCGGGCAGTGGTTCAGGCATTAAAAAGCTCAGATCCTCTACCATTGCAACATGTCCCCAGCCAGTGATAGGGTTGCCCATCGCTCTATCTTTCCCGTAATGGGCGTGATCGGAAATGATCTGTAATTTTCCTAATTGTACAAGGATCTCGAACGAGGCCAGTCTGACATTTCTGTTTTCTTCTGTGGTTTCGTTGCGCCAGGTGTTGTAACTAAGCGCACTGATGGCCACCACCAGGCTGATTATCGCCAGCAGATTGCGTTGAATTTGTTGCCCGATGGTATACTGTTCTTTTTTCATATAGTTGCCGGTTTATGACTAACGTATCAGGTAGTAGATTTTACGTAATTCGTAATACATAAATACGTAAAACAAAGACTTTAGTCCTTGGAGCGTTGAAACGCCTGGATGTTCCCTTGAGAGGGGAAAATGTATGTATAAAATAGAGGTTTCCAAATAAATTATGCAGCAGAAAATTGTAATTTCCCTGTTATGGCTGTTCATTTCTGGCAGCAGCTTCATTGCAGAAGCCATGGCGGCAGAGTTTGTAGGGCGTGCAAAGTGTGGCAGCTGTCACGCTGAACAGGTTTCACAGTGGTCAAACTCCCATCACGACCTGGCTATGCAGGAGGCCAACGAGAAAACGGTACTGGGTGACTTTAAAAACGCCAGTCTAACCCACTATGGTGTGACATCCTCTTTTTTTAAAAAAGGCAGGTTGTACATGGTGAGAACGGAGGGTCCTGATGGCAAGCTTCAGGACTACACTATTAAGTATACCTTCGGAGTCGAGCCGCTGCAGCAATACCTGATCGAATTTCCTGGCGGTCGTCTTCAGGCCTTAAGCCTGGCCTGGGATAGTCGTTCAAAGGAGCAGGGAGGACAGCGCTGGTTTCACCTTTACCCCGATGAAAAAATTGCCTACGATGATGAACTTCACTGGACCGGATTCAACCAGAACTGGAACAGCATGTGTGCTGAATGTCATTCCACAGGGCTGGAAAAAAACTATGATTCCGTCAGCCGGTCATTCTCTACTTCCTGGAATGAGATCAATGTTTCCTGCGAGGCCTGTCATGGTCCAGGATCAGATCATGTTAGCTGGGCTGACCAAAAACCGGGTTGGGAAAAACTTGAAGTAGATAAAGGGCTGGCGATTCTGCTTGATGAGCGTAAAAATATTAAATGGCTGATTGATAGCAAAACACAGCTGCCAGTTCGCAGCAGCAAGCGTACCAGTGACAGGGAAATAGAAATATGTGCCCGCTGCCATTCCCGTAGAAGCCCAATCAGTCAAAAATATACACATGGCAAGTCGTTGATGGATCAGTTTCTGCCAGCTACCCTGGACGAAGGCCTGTATCACGCGGATGGACAGATCGATAGCGAAGTGTATGTCTACGGTTCTTTTCGGCAGAGTAAAATGTATCAGGCAGGTGTAACCTGCAGCGATTGCCATGAGCCGCACAGCCTGAAATTAAGAGCGCCGGGCAATGGTGTCTGCTTACAATGCCACCAGACAGAAAAATATGCTCAGAGCAGTCACCACTTTCACCCGGCGGAATCAAAGGGGGCGAGCTGTGCTGAATGCCACATGCCAGCGAAAAACTATATGGTGGTGGATCCACGGCATGATCACAGCATGCGCATACCCCGTCCGGACCTTTCACTGGATCTTGCTGTCCCTAACGCCTGCAACAACTGTCATACGGATAAAAGTACTGACTGGGCAGCCAGGCAGGTCACGGCCTGGTATGGCGACAAGCCGAAGAGCTTCCAGAACTTTGCCCATGCACTGCATGACCAGAGAGAGAATCGACCAGCTGCCGCGAATGAACTGGCAGACTTGATACGGAATAGCGAAACGCCGGACATTGCACGCGCTACGGCGCTTGCACACATCGGGCCCTTTATAAACGGACATACTGTGGATGTGCTGGCTGCCGGCATATCAGACCCGGACCCGGCTGTTCGCGCTGCGACGCTGAATGCGCTCGAACATGCACCGCTGACATTGCGCGTGCAACTTGCATTTCCGTTACTGGACGATGCTGTTAAGGCTGTTCGTATTCAGGCCGCACGATTGTTGGCTCCCTTGCCCGAAGGAGAGTTAAAAGAAGATCAGCGTGCGTTGCTTGGAAATGGAATAAAGGAGTATATAGCTTCTCAGGAGGTAATGGCTGAGCGTGCCGAGTCGCAGACCAACCTTGCTGGGATATATAATGTTCTGGGTGAAACAGATAAAGCAATATCCACCTACAACACCGCCATTGAACTTAACCCCGTTTTTGCTCCGGCCTACGTTAACCTGGCCGATCTGTATCGTTCACAGGGGGATGAGCAGGAGGCGATGAAAGTTTTGCGTGGTGCAATCAAAGTGGTACCAAAAAATGCGGATGTCCATCATGCGCTGGGATTGTCGCTGGTGCGTCAGAAGCAAATGTCGCAAGCTATTGAGGAACTTAAACTCGCCGCAACCCTGAATACGAATAACCCGCGTTATGCATACATATATGCTATTGCCCTGAATTCAACAGGTCAGCCGGAGCAGGCCGTGATGGCATTACAGGGAGCCCTGGCGGTGCATCCGGGCAATGTAGATATTCTTTCTGCACTGGTGTCCTTCAACCGTGATATGGGCAATCAGCAGGCGGCAAAAATTTATGCCGAGAAGCTGCGAGATATAACAGGTAGATAATTAGTAGGACAGAATAATTTTACCTGGCAATGTTATAATTATCTCTATTGTTAATGAGGACCGCTAGCACGATGAATCTTGATTTTTCACCACTCTATAACTTCCCGATCTGGGTTGCAGGCCTGATCTTCATCATAATTCTTATCATAACGCTAGAATCCGGTTTTCGGGTGGGCCTGAAGAGGCGAGATACCTGGAAAGATGCTGATTCCGGTGGTGGGGCCGTCGTGCTGACATCAATGTTTGCAGTCATGGGTCTGGTGCTGGCATTTACCTATGCCTCAGGTGTGAGCCGTTATGATACACGCAAGAATGCGGTGATGGCTGAAGCAAATGCACTGGGTACTGCATTTCATCGAGCAGACCTGGTTGCGGAACCGGGGCGTACAGAATTGAGGGCGATCCTTCTGGACTATGCTCGTAGCCGCGTTTTTGAGCAGGGCACATTAAGTTCAAATGAAGAACGCAATGTGATATTGAATGCCACACTGGAGAAGCTGGCAAAGCTCTGGCCGGCAACGAAACGGGTTGTTCAGCAGGGCAATCCTGGCCCGGTAGAAGTCTCACTGGTAGCTGCCATAAACGGAGTTTTAGATGCACATACTATTCGATTCTCGGCGGCTATAGATAAACTGCCTCAAGTAACTATGTGGATGCTGGTATTTATTGCGGGTGCATCACTTGGTGTTGCCGGGTACAACGCTGGCATCCAGGGCCGTATGAGTCGCTGGCGAATGACTGCTTTTGCTCTTGTGCTCACCATTCTGATGCTAGTCGTACTGGATTTCGATCGACCGAATGATGGCCTGGTCATCGTTAACAATGCCAGCATATGGTCTGTTATCGCTGAAATGGAAGCTGATCTGGGCCGGTAATATCGGTAAGCGTCGTATGGCTGTTAACATCTGCTGTAGGAGCGCCGCCCGGCACGATTCTAAAAAAGGTCTCGAGATTAAGGACTAAGGGCCAAAGAAAATTCAAAAACCCGATGTTTGTTTTGTCTTTCTTCTTTAGTCCTTAGTCCCGCTGCTTTTGTCTGAATTCATCGCGCCGAGCGACGCTCCTACAACACAATAGAACCACTCTCCAGCGTTCGCGAAGGAAGCTCTGCAAAAAGCTCCCGGTAGTCCGCGGCAAATTGTCCCTGATGGTGAAAGCCATGACCCATTGCGATACTAAATACGTTATCTGCTTCCGTATCTGCCAGTAGCAGGCTCTGCCGTACCGAGTTCAGTTTCCAGCGTTTCACAAAGGTGTTCGGTGCAATGCCATAACGTTCCCTGAAGGCGTATTGCAGGGTGCGTTCACTTACCCTGGCAACACGACACAATTTTGCCAGTTCGGGTGTGGCATCCTGGGTATGGCGGACGTATTCGATTATTCGATTATTCGATTAATGGCCAAATCTCGCTTACGTAATGAAGGCTTCTTTACGGGTCGGTCACTGGCTGTGCTGAGTGCTAGTTTCTCCGCCAGTAAGTGTGAGGCTTCTATTGTGTTTGTCTCTCTACCTGATTTCACAATCATTTTAGCTAACATTCGTAAGTCACGTGATATATCGGGATCCAGGCGAATCACCTCATGCCTGTTTTCAATCACTTCAGCAATCTCAAGCTCATCAGCCAGCTGTTTCAGATATGTTTCACGTATTGAAATCGTGAAGACCTCGAAGTCGGCACCGGAGCTACTATGAAGTTCATTGCTTTTGGGGAATATCAGCAAATCATTATTACTAATTGAGTAACCGCGCCACCAGAAGCCATGACAGTCTTTTCCAGGGATTACAAAGGTACGAAACCCGGCTGGCGTGGCACCAGTCTGATCCAGAGCACGGTGGAAGCGGGCATAAGCTATTAATATATCCTGTGAAACCAGCTGTTTAACCTGTCCCAGAAACCCTCCGGTACCGAGAAGTTTGAAGTCAAGGTCAAAGTGCTGCACCTCGTCAACGAACTGTTCCAGGGAATTGAAATGTGTATCGAGGACAATCTGCATAACTGCTCTTCTTGCGGAAATTTGATATGGCTAAAACATAGCGTAATGGTATGCTATTGATCTGACAACTCGTCACTAAACACCAGGAAACGGAACAGCATATAACAATAACAGGAGATTTACATGAAACACCGGAATGTTAAATTATCACTATTCATCATGAGCTGTCTAATGATGGTAAGCAGCTCGTTTGCCGCCCCGCCACCCGTTCAGGAAGTGTCCTCTGAAGCTGATATAAAAGCCGCTCTCAGCGGAGGTGTACCGAGTGGACGCTGGAAAGAGGGCCTGTTATTTGAAGGTGTCTCACCGATGCCCTGGCTGCAGAGCGCTGCAAACTGGTTTCCGGGTACGGAAGAAGTTCAGCCCAATGAAATGCGCGTTACCTTTATGGGTACTGCACCAATGATTCGTCCAGGCCAGATGAATACATCAATTTATGTTGAGTTGGGTAATGGCGATAATTTCGTTTTTGATCTGGGTGAAGGTTCTGTGGCGAATTACGTCGCCTCACGTGTAGCACTAAATCAGATTAAACATGTTTTTATCACGCATTTGCATGTTGACCACTTCGGCTCACTGCCTTATCTGTGGATGTTTGGCACATGGGCAGGTGGTTGGCATGAACCATTGACCGTGCATGGCCCATCCGGTCGTACCCCGGAATATGGCACCAAAACGATGGTAGAAGGTATGAAAATGATGCTGGGCTGGCACCGTGATGCATTCAGTGTCTTTCCTGTCGGCAAGGGACATGATATTCAGGTGAACGAATTCGACTTTCGCGATAATGGCGGTACTGTCTACGAAAAGAACGGTGTTAAAGTGATTCACTGGCAGCGTTCACATGCCAAGGACGGTGCATCCGGCTATCGTCTTGACTGGAACGGTATGTGCTTTGTCTGGACCGGCGATGGCCGACCCAGCAAGCTGGATGTCAAGTATGCTAAAGGTTGTGATCTGTATGTCACCGAACTGCAGCAGGAAGTTGTAGAAATTAACTCAGGTGTACAGGGTGTCCCGCCATTTCTGGCACGTTATACCATCGATACCCACCATACGCCGGCTTATGCTTCGGGTTACCTGGCTAACCAGATCAAACCCAGGATGTTCATGACTACGCATATGTCATACGACCCTTATGTTGCAGAAGAAACTGTTGCAGAGGTTCGTGAACACTGGAAAGGTCCATTCCACTTTGGGGCCCCTGACGGCATTGTAGTGAATATGACCAAAGATCAAATATGGGTCAGAGAAGGCATCCTGCCGGATTTCCCCAACAGTCGTGCGCCACAGTTTGATTTCACCAATGGCCAACTGATTGTTCCTCATCCAACAACAAGCAGGCAGGAGATACAGGAACCATTTGTTCGTGAACAGCAACTGGACCCCAAGGTCTACTATCCTAAAGGTTATATGCCACATCTGCTGGAGAACTGGCCGGTAGAAGGCGACCTGGTAGTGCCATTGGAAGCAATGCCCGAGAACCTGAGAAATAGCATGGGCGGCGCCTGGAGACATAAGCAGAAGAACCTGAAGGTGCTTGAGGAACAAAAGAAGAAATAGTATTTTCTGGAATTTTCTACTGATTAAAAAGCTGCGGGGGATGTTCTCCGCAGTTTTTTTGTAGGAGCGTCGCTCGGCGCGATTGTTCTAGACACTGGCAACATCTTGAAGATTGATCGCGCCGAGCGGCGCTCCTACAAATGTCATTAGGCAGTGGGTACTTGTAAATTAACCTAAACGTGATAACGTCTAAACGAACCGAAAAGAGGACAAAAAATGACTTCAACAAGAAACTTCACTTTCGCTTTACTGGGATTTTCCCTGGCCAGTTTTTCTGCAAGCTCACAGGCCGAATGGAAATACCAATTGACCCCATACCTGTGGGCATCAAGTCTGGAAGGCACAACTGCTGTGGCCGGGCAGGAAGTGGATTTTAGCGCGGACTTCAGTGACCTGGTCTCTAACCTTGATGCCGGTATTGCCGCTAATTTTAATGCGCAATCGGAAACCTGGGGATATTTTATTGATGGTAACTTCGTAAAACTTTCTGCTGATGAGCTGGGTTTGAAGAGTGGCATTGATGTAGCTGTAGACCAGAAGATCGTTGAAGCCGGGATAAGCTACAGACTGTCTGACCAATTTAACCTTATTGCCGGTGGTCGTTACCAAAAAGTTGATGAGGATATTACAGTGCCAATAATAGGTACTTTGAATGGTGGCGACAGCTGGATAGACGGATTTATAGGTGGTGTATGGCAGCCGGTAAATACGGATAAATGGACACTGAGACTGCGTGGCGACATTGGAGCAGGTGATTCAGATTCTGTCTGGCAGGCTGGCATCGGCGGCGGCTACCGCTTCAACAAAACCTGGTCAATTTTGCTGGCCTACCGTTATCTCTCAACAGATTTCGAGAGTGAAAAATTCAAGTGGGATGTTGATCAAAGCGGACTGGGCATCGGACTCGGTATCAGCTGGTAATTGATCCGAATATATTGTTTCTCGGGCAATAAGAAAAAGTTCATTCTGGAGTAGAAGCAATGAAGACTTATTTTCAACCCATAGCCTTGTCACTCTTCATGTTGACTGCAGCATGCGATGCATCTGACAAGCCAGCTGCAGCACCTGCTGAAAAAGCGGAGGTCGTTAACGAAGCAGCACCTTCCAGGGCCGGCGTAACTGCACCCTCAGGCACAGGCAAACTGGTTCATGATGCTGAGTACTATATCCTGCAAGAACAACACGGCAAGGCCTGGGAAGCTGAAAACCAGGCCATTGACCAGGAACTGGCTACCTTCCGTGAAAAAAACGGGGGTAAATCTCCGAACATATTCTATATCCTCATCGATGATATCGGCTTTGGTGATCTCGGCAGTGAAACGCTCAATTCTATCCGGGGTTATAAGACACCAGCGATTAATGAAATTGCCCGCGAAGGTATGCGTCTGTCCCGTATGTACACGGAGCCTTCCTGTACGCCCACGCGTGTTGCCTTCATGACCGGTCGACAACCCTATCGCAATGGCATGGGCAACACCTCGGTCGATATCTCAGGTTTCGGCCTCGCGGGCAAGGAGGTCACTCTGGCCGAGGTACTGTCGGAGGCGGGTTACAACACCGTGCATATCGGTAAATGGCACATGGGCGATATTAAGGAAGCCTGGCCTAATTACCAGGGTTTTGACTTCGCGGCCTTCCCAATCCATCAGCAGGGTCAGTTGACCATCTTCCATGACGATGCAGCAGATGAAGAAGTCAGCATCGGCATCGGCGACTACAACTACGATAACCGCTATACGCTGGACAGCTGGCTGCGTACCGATGCATCAAGCATGGTGACAGGCGTTGAGGGCTACCGCAACAAACCCGTACGAGAGGTGGAGATGAAGCCGGGTGAGCGCTGGACCGAAGCCAAGTACGCGGCAATGAACCAGCGCTACCAGGACCAGGTGATGGAACAGCTTGGCAAGCTAGCCAAACAGGATAAGCCTTTCTTCCTGCAGTACTGGCCCCTGTACCCCCTGACCGGCCCGCGTACGGCATATGAGAAATACACCACGCCTAACGGTGGCACCTACGTTGAAAAGATGAAGCTCGTGGATCAGTGGATCGGTGACCTGATGGGGGAGATGGATAAGCTCGGTATCGCTGACAATACCCTGGTGATCGTCATGGGTGACAACGGCCACTTTACCAAGTACTCACCCCAGTCCGGATACACGCCGATGGTCTTCCGTGGTGGCAAGGGTTCCACTACTGAAGGCGGTGTGCGTGTTGATGCATTCGTCCGCTGGCCGAACATGATCGAGTCAGATACCGTGGCGGGAGATATCATCCACGTGACAGATCTGTTCACGACCATAGCCCGCCTGGGCGGTGCCACAGATGGAATACCGACAGACCGGGTTATCGATGGAATAGACCAGACCTCGCTGTTGCTGAATGGTGATACCCACGGCCGCCGCGATTACGTATTCCTTTACAACATCAACAAGCTGGAAGCCGTGGTAAAGGAACAATACAAGCTGGCGATTCCAGGCGGCAATATTGACAATGCGATTCTTGCTGACTTCTATGACCTGTTTCGAGACCCCCAGGAAAAATACCCGGTTTCGACAGAAATCGGCGCCTGGGGCGGTGCCAAGTTTGTGCGCATGATCCAGCGACACCTGAAGCGTAAAGCCAAGTTCCCAGATGAAGGTCCTGCCACTGGCATGCCTTATGAAGGCATTGAAAACCTGCGCCCCGAATCGAAGGCAGCGGTGCAGGAATTTTTGTTTATGATGAAAACGCCGACCCTATAGGGACAAGTGTGGAAAGACCTGTCCTGACGAGGTTTTCACATGGATATTTTTTCACATGCCATCCGTTTGATAGCAATTTTGGATAAAACTTTGTTATTCATAATGACTAGTTAAAAAAAGGAAATCTATATAATGAATAAATTCACTCTATTATTTACAGCCTTATTCCTCACCACTGCCTGTGATGCTGCTGACAAAGCAGCGGATAAAAGTTCGCAGACAGCATTAAAACCGGCAGTGGTAGCAAAAACCGCCATCGCTAAAGGTGAAATTATTCACGATGCCGATTATTATGTTCTTGAAGCGCAACATAAAGAGCAATGGGCACAGGATGACAAAATTGTTGACCAGAAACTTGCTGACTTTCGAAAGAAAAATGGCGGCAAGTCGCCGAATGTAATCTATATCCTGATTGATGATATCGGTTTTGGCGACCTGGGTATTCCGGAACTGAATGCCATTCGTGGATACAAAACTCCCCACATCAACAAACTGGCCGATGAAAGTATGCGTTTCGCGCGCATGTATACCGAACCTTCCTGCACACCAACGCGTGTTGCCTTCATGACGGGACGCCAGCCTTATCGTAACGGCATGGCTAATACCACTGTCGATATTTCGGGCTTTGGACTGGCCGATAAGGAGGTGACACTGGCTGAAGTGCTTTCCGACTCAGGTTATAACACCGTGCATATCGGTAAATGGCACATGGGTGATATCATGGAGTCATGGCCCAACCATCAGGGTTTCGATTATGCCTCGTTTCCCATCCATCAGCAGGGTCAGTTGACCATCTTCAATGATGATGCAGCGGATGAAGAGGTCTCTTACGGTATCGGCAAGAATAATTACGATGACCGTTTCACCAAGGATAACTGGTTCCGCCCGGACGCTTCCCACATGGCAACAGTGGTGGAAGGCAAGCGCGGCGAGAAAGTGCGTGAAGTCCACATGAAACCGGGCGAACGCTGGAACCAGAAGAAATATGACGAGATGAATGAACGCTTCCAGCGGCAGACACTCGAGCAGTTGCGACTGCTTGCAAAAAAAGATGAACCCTTCTTCCTGCAGTACTGGCCGGTTATTCCCCTACAGGGTCCCCGCACAACCCATGATCAGTACACCACCCCTAATGGTGGCACCTATGTCGAAAGCATGAAGCAACTCGATGGTTATATCGGTGACATACTCAAAGAGATGGGTACGCTCGGTTTGGACAAAAACACCATCGTCGTGGTCATGGGCGATAACGGTCATTTCACCAAGTACTCACCCGGCAGCGGCTTCACCCCGATGATCTTCCGTGGAGGCAAAAGTTACACCACAGAAGGCGGCGTTCGTGTTGATGCCTTTGCACGTTGGCCCGGTATGATCGAGGAAGATTCCATCGTCGCGGATATTGTGCATGTCGCTGACCTGTTCACCAGCCTGGCACGGTTGGGTAATGCAACTGATAAGATACCTACTGATCGTCTGATCGACGGCGTGGATCAAAGCGCCCTGATGCTAGAGGGTGAAACCCATGGACGCCGTGATACTGTATTTATTTATTCTGGCGATTACCTGAAAGCAGTGGTGAAAGAGCAGTACAAGATGGATGTGCCGAAAGCCGGTCAGAATCCTATTGTTGCCAATTTCTATGACCTACATCGTGATACCCGGGAAGAATGGCCGGTGGCCACAGAAGTTGGCGCCTGGGGTGGTGCTGAGTTCGTGCGTGTTATCACACGTCACAAACAGCGAAAAGCCAAGTACCCGGACGAGAAAGCCGCGACAGGTGTACCTTACGAGGGTATAGAAAACCTTCGCCCGGAAACCAGGGCAGCCGTAGAAGCGTTTCTCTTTAAACAGAAATCGCCTATGCAGTAGGCAGTTCGTTGCATTAGGCTATGTTTAAACATTTTGCAGTTGTTTCTCTCTCCGCGTTGTTACTCGCGGCTCAGGATCTATATGCTGAGCCTGAGTACCAACCGGAGATAAGGCTTGTACTGCAGCTAACGGTTGATGGCTTACGCGGTGATTTGCTGAACCGCTACCAGGAAAATTTTGAGAAGGGCGGTTTTAATTACCTGACGAAAAATGGTACTCGTTACACCAATGCCCACTACCAGCATGCCAATACAGAAACAATCGTTGGACATACTACGTTGGCGACGGGTACCTATCCCTCACAGCACGGCATGGTCGGCAATGTTATATATGATCGCAAGGCCGGTGAGCTTTCCTATAATATCGAAGATGCACAGTCTCCTTTATTACCGAGTCGTGAGCAAAGCTCAACAGGCGATCAGGTAGATCCATCACAAAAGATTTCGCGGACAAAAGGCCGCTCACCACGGGCTATTGAAGTATCGACTTTTGCCGATACCCTGGCCGCGTTTTATGCTGGCCGCTCAAAAATATTTGGCATCTCTGGAAAAGACCGCAGTGCTGTGGCGATGGCAGGCCATGTTGGCAAGGCATTCTGGTTTTCCACTGATAATGGTGATTTCATTACCAGTCGCTATTACTATGAGAAATATCCTGACTGGGTATCTGACTGGAACAAACAGCGCAAGGCTGAGAAATATGCCAGTACTGAATGGACGCTGTCATCAGATAAATCCAGCTATATGCTGGCTGCGCAGGATGATCGCCCCTATGAGGCGGACCTGAAAGGCTTTGGACGAACTTTCCCGCACCGCTATGGTAAAGCAGACAGTAAATTGCTGTTCACCCAGTTAATGGTTAGTTCAGCCGGCAATGAACTTCTGCTCGATTTTGCCAAACAACTTATTATTAACGAGCAGTTAGGTAAAGATACTGTTCCTGACTACCTCTCAGTTAGTTTTTCGTCAGTTGATGCTGTGAATCATTTTTTTGGACCATCGAGCCTTGAAAACGAAGCAGTTGTTCGTGATCTCGATAGCACCCTGGCTAAGCTATTCAAATTTATCGATAAAAATGTGGGGCTGAAGCACACTTTAATTGTGCTCTCTGCCGATCATGGTATGGCTGATATGCCGGAATATATGACAGAGCTCGGTTACGAAGCGGGCCGCCTTGATTCGAAAGCTATTCATGATGCTGCAAATCAGGCTGGCAAAAAGATGGGCGTTGATAAAGTCGTAGACTATTTCTTTAGACCTTATATCTATCTGAATAAAGAAAAGATAGCCGCAGCAAAACTCAATGTCAGGCAGGTTGAAAAAACCATTGCAGATACCCTGACCGATATTGAGGGTGTCAACCTGGCCGTATCAACAAAAAATTTCTCTGCTTATAAAGGTAATCCACTAGTTAAGCCGGTCAAGCGCAATCATCATGCTACTCGTTCCGGTGATATTTATGTTATCCAGGGCCCTTACTGGTTTTTACTGGAAGAAGGCCTGATTGCTGTGATGCATGGCTCACCCTGGCGCTATGATACGCATGTGCCGATTATTTTTTCTGGGCCGGGTATCGAGCGAAAGAACATCCATCGACTAGTCCACCCTGTTGATATCGCACCTACGATCAGCACCTTTCTTGGCATGCCATCTCCCGCTTCCTCTCAGGGAGAGCCATTGTTAGAAGTGTTCTCCACATTATCAGCCGTATCGAGCCCTGGTATAAGTCCTTAACTCGTGATAATTCGGCATGTACGCCCGCTCCAATTATATAAAAATAGGAAATTCAAATGTCTGACACTCGAAGTTCTGGAAAATTAATATGGACACTAATTGCCCTGTCATTAGCCGCAGGGCTTTTTGGCTCAGTGCTGTTTACCGAGCTGGGTCAATTATTGAATCTTCCCAGTGACTGGTTATATGCAGTATATCCAAACCTTGGATGGCTCAGTGTTCTCGTTGTCCTGTGCGCCCTGTATGTCCTTTATCAACATTATAAAAATGGAAAATTGAGCCGACGCCTGGTGATCGGCTATCTTGTCGTTATCGGCGGCATGATATTTGTTACAAATTTCTTTGTGCCAAACGTCTGGCTTCGGGGGCATCATTACACGGCTCAATATATATCTGTGCCAGCAGCAGACGCCTTGCTTGATGCAGAAGCTGACGTTTTTGTACTTGAGATAGGTGGAGAAGCAAGGGCTTATCCTCGTGACTGGATGATGCTTCCACACATTGCGGGCGATACACTTGCGGGAGATGAAGTCACCATGACCTATTGTGCACTGAGTAATTTGCCGCTTGCATTTAGCTCATCTATAGCAGGTAGGCCGGCACACCTGAAGGTGGTTTCGCAGGTGCACAATAATCTCGTTATGGTTGATAAAAATACCGGAGAACTGATACAACAAATTACCTCCAGCTCTCCTGATGGCGATGTAAAACTTGACTATCGGGCAGCACAGCGCATGCCGTGGAGTTCATTTAAAAAACTTTATCCGGATGGACAGGTATTTAGAGTCGATGAGACCGGTCCTTATGCCCTGATCGACGGGATCACCTACGCCCTGTTTGTAAAATGGACTTGAGCCTCACTACAATGGTCCTGATCCGCTGTTTCCGACTTTACGCCTGGATGATGACAGGCTACCTGCCAAGGAACGGATATGGGGTATCAATCTAGATGGAGAGCAGGTGGCTTATGCACTTAGCTATCTCGAGAAGGAAGGCGTACACAATACAACTATAGGCGGCAAGCCCGTGCTTGTGGCATGGTTCCCGGAGTATGAAACGCTCGGTGTGTTCAGCCGATCCATTGACGGGCTCGTCAGCGAGTTCAGCGAAGTCGATGTATACGGCAATACAAAAGTCGGCAAGCTGGAAAGGTTACCGCAGTACCCGCATGTTTTCTGGATGGTCTGGAGTCACTGGTATCCACAAACAAAGGTAATGAAGTAGATTAAGCTATATGTTCCTAGATAACACAAATAAGATGATGAAATTTAATGAAAAAAATATATGTTTTTAATGGCTATAAACTAGTAGCTTCAATTCTACTGGCAACGCTATTTATAGCCTCACCTGGCTGGTCAGATCCCGGTAAAAAGCCGTCCATCAAGGATGATGCAAACAGTTCGGTTCTAGAAAAAAAAGATGTAAAAGAGGGGGTGGGTAAGGGAAATGTACTGAAAGGAGATAAAAAGAAGGAGGGAACTATTAAGAAAAATGCTGTCAAAAAAGCCGGTACTGCGGCAGTAGCTGGAGTTGCCACGAAAAAAGTGACTTCAACTATTAAAAAATAAGCAAAATACCGTTAATGTAAATCATCCTTTCCTGCGTTAGAATCCGGCATCGAATACAGATTTAGGAAAAGTAATGAATTTTATCGAAACACGTGGTAACGACGGTCAGCGCCCACTTGAAGTCAGTTTTTCTTCGGCAATACTTGGGCCCATGGCGTCGTTTGGTGGTATTTACGTACCGAAATCATTGCCTGAACTGGGGATCGAATTCCTGCAAAACCACATTGAGGCAAGTTATAAAACCCTGGCACGGGATGTTCTGGCTGCCTTTGAAATCGACATTGTGCAGGATGTTATTGAAGAAGCCCTGAATCTTTACGATCATTTTGATGACAGCACGAATCCAGCGCCGTTGGTGAAAGTAAGGGATGATCTTTATGTCAGCGAGCTTTATCACGGGCCAACACGTGCCTTTAAAGACATGGCCTTGCAGCCATTTGGTCTCTTATTGTCCTCGCTGGCACAAAAGCGTAATGAGAACTACCTTATTCTGGCAGCCACCTCAGGCGATACAGGGCCAGCCGCCCTGGAGACTTTTAAGAACCGAAAAAATGTCCAGGTGGCCTGTCTTTACCCGGATGGCGGTACCTCTGATGTTCAGCGACTGCAGATGGTGACAGAGGATGCACCCAACCTGAAAGTTATCGGCATACACGGGGACTTTGATGATGCACAAAATGCCCTGAAGCTGCTGCTAAGCTCGGACAGCTTCAACGCCAGGCTAAAAGAAAAGCATATTTCCCTTTCTGCTGCTAATTCAGTGAATTTTGGACGCATTATTTTCCAGCTTATCTATCATATCCACAGTTACCTGGAACTGGCACGCCAGTCTGCAATAGAACTGGGTGAGAAGATCTACCTGGATGTGCCGAGTGGTAATTTTGGTAATGCACTGGGTGGTTACTATGCGATGAAAATGGGTCTGCCGGTGGAAAAGATTCTGATTGCATCAAATAAAAACAACGTGCTGACGGAATTGATTCACAAAGGCCAATACGACCTGCGTGAAGCTTCAGTGGTGGCCACCACCTCACCGGCAATGGATATCCTGAAATCTTCCAACGTAGAACGCATACTCTATGATCTGTACGGTGCTGATCGGACTAAAGAACTAATGCTGCAGCTGGATAATGAAAAACATTACCAGTTGACGAAGGAAGAATTGGCAAAGTTACAGGCAACATTCAGTGCGGACTACTGCGAAGACAATGAAGGCAAGTCATACATCAAACAGACCTTTGAAAAAGGCTATTTGATGGACCCGCATACGGCGACCTGCTTCAAGGCCTATGATAGCTGCCGTTCAAAACCGCTGAAGACGGTGGCTTATTCCACAGCAGAATGGACCAAGTTTTCACCTACTATTGCCAATGCTCTTACCGGCGAAGTGGACACTCACGATATTGATGCCTTGAAGTCCATCGCTCATGAAGCAGGTATTGAGATACCAGCAGTGATTAGTGAGTTGTTTGATAAAGAGATCAGTCAGAAGACACTCATTGATAAGGAAGATATAGAGCAGGAAATTCTGGCGTTCCTGTAGGGACTTACCGTCAACAGGCTTTCCAAATACTATTGTAGGAGCGTCGCTCGGCGCGATAAGTTATCTTCGAATAAAAAAATTCGCGTCTCGCGGCGCTCCTACAGAGATATACGGCCATTCTTGTTATGCTTACAGTGCTTTAATCTTCTTCAGTTGCTCTCTCAGCGAAACCAGTGCCTGTTCTATCTCTGTGACTCGTACACGTACTTTTTCAACCACGGCTGCCGGTGCCTTATCAACAAAACTGGTATTCGATAATTTAGCAGTTAAACTCGCCAGGTCTTTCTCCAGCTTTTCCATCTCTTTTTGCAGGCGTTTTATTTCTTCGTCTTTATCGATGAAGGCACCAAATGGAACCAGTACTTTCATGTCACCAACAAGTGCGGTTGCGGCGTCGGGTGAGTTATCTTCGTTGCTCAGGCAGGTAATTTCTTCTATTCGCGCCAGTGTTTTCAACTTGCCGTTATTTGCATTTAGCCAGTCGGTGTCCTGTTTGCTTAATCCCTGGAAGAAAACGGGTAAAGGTTTACCCGGGGGAATATTCATTTCGCCACGAATATTGCGAATACCTGTAATGACGGACTGTAACCATTCGGTTTCGGCGATCGCTGACTCATCTATCTTTTCTTCATCGGTGACCGGGTAGGGCTGCAGCATAACGGTCTCGCCATCTTTTCCCGCCAGCGGTGCAACACGCTGCCAGATTTCCTCAGTGATGAACGGGATCAATGGGTGAAGCAGTCTCAATAGTGTTTCCAGTACACGAACCAGTGTGCGGCGTGTGCCGCGCAGGCTTTCCGGGCTGGCATCAGGGTCGTTAAGCACGACTTTTGACAGCTCCAGATACCAGCTGCAGTATTCATCCCAGGTGAAGCTATACAGCGCCTGTGACATTCTATCCAGGCGGTATTCCTTAATTGATTTAGCTGCAGTGCTTTCTACCTGCTGCAGTCTTGAAATGATCCAGCGGTCAGCTGCATTGAGTTCAAAAGTGTCATTAGAATCCTGGCCACAATCCTGTTCCTCGGTATTCATTAGCACATAGCGTGCGGCATTCCACAGCTTGTTGCAGAAGTTTCGATAACCCTCGACCCGAGCCAGGTCAAAATTGATATCACGTCCATTACTGGCAAGCGAAGCAAAGGTAAAGCGCAGTGCATCGGTGCCGAATGCCGGGATACCGTCAGGGAAATCCTTGCGTGTGTGTTTCTCCAGCGCCTTTGCCATTTCAGGCTGCATCAGTCCGCTCGTACGTTTTTTGACCAGGGCTTCCAGTTCGATGCCATCGATCATGTCAATCGGGTCCAGTACATTGCCCTTTGATTTTGACATCTTCTGACCATGGGCATCGCGTACCAGGCCGGTTATATAGACCTCATGAAAAGGCACCTTACCGGTAAATTTCAGCCCCATCATGATCATGCGGGCGACCCAGAAGAAGATGATGTCAAAACCGGTTACCAGTACAGAGGTAGGATAGAAAGTATTAACATCCTGCATGCTGTCCGGCCAGCCCAGGGTAGAGAAGGGCCACAGGGCGGAGGAGAACCAGGTATCGAGCACATCGTCATCCTGACGAAGATTGAAGTCATCAGACAAGCTATGCTCTGATCTGACTTCTGCTTCACTATGGCCGACATAATAGTTTCCCTCATCGTCATACCAGGCGGGAATACGGTGCCCCCACCAGATCTGCCGGGAAATGCACCAGTCTTCGATATTATTCATCCACTCGAAGTAGGTTTTGCTCCAGTTTTCCGGTACGAACTTGATGTCGCCATTTTCGACAGCCTTGATGGCGGGTTCTGCAAGCGGTGCGACTTTGACGTACCATTGATCAGTGAGATAGGGTTCGATAACGCTGTGCGAGCGGTCACCACGCGGTACCATCAGTTTATGGTCGTCGACTTTTTCCAGCAGACCCAGGGTATCGATATCGTCTAAAATCTTTTTGCGTGCATCAAAACGACTCATGCCGGCATAGTTTCCCGGCGCTTCCTCATTGATCACTGCATCGACAGTAAATATGTTGATCAGCGGTAAATTGTGTCGCTGCCCCATGGCATAGTCATTGAAATCATGGGCCGGGGTTATCTTCACACAGCCGGTACCAAATTCAGGATCAACATAATCATCGGCAATAATCGGTATTTCTCTATCGGTCAGCGGAAGCTTGACTGTCTGGCCGATCAACTTTTGATAGCGCTCATCATCCGGGTGAACAGCGACAGCGGCATCCCCGAGCATAGTCTCCGGCCGGGTAGTCGCTACTACCAGGTAGCCATCGCCTGAACTTAAGGGATAACGCATATGCCACAAGTGGCCGTTTTCCTCTGTTGAAATCACCTCCAGGTCGGAAACCGCTGTATGCAGTACAGGATCCCAGTTAACCAGCCGTTTACCGCGATAGATCAGGCCCTCTTTATACAGGTGCACGAAGACTTCATTGACGGCATGCGAAAGCCCCTCATCCATAGTAAAGCGCTCACGCGACCAGTCAGGTGAGGCACCCATGCGACGCAGTTGACGGGTAATGGTGTCACCCGATTGTTCTTTCCATTGCCAGATCTGCTTAATGAATTCATCGCGCCCCAGGTCATGACGGGTTTTCCCTTCTGCATTGAGGCGACGCTCTACGACCATCTGCGTGGCAATGCCAGCATGGTCGGTACCCGGCTGCCAGAGTGTGTTTTTTCCACTCATACGATGATAACGGGTTAGCGCATCCATGATTGTGTCCTGGAAGGCGTGCCCCATATGTAAAGAACCGGTAACGTTAGGCGGTGGAATCATGATGCAATACGGATCGCCTTCACCTCCGGGGCTGAACCAGTTGTTATCTTCCCACCTTTTATAGAGTGTTTGTTCTATCTCATCGGGTTGATAGTTTTTGTCGAGTGTATTGTCACTCATAGTTTGTTCCATATTATATTTTTGCGAATTGCGGGCGAGACAGACTTAAATGATTGAATCGGGTATTTCCAGATCGGGGTAATTGTTTAGCACTTTTGTTACTGCTGATTTGATTTCTTCACGTACTTCAGATGTTAAAGGTTTAGCTCTATAACGAGCCAGTATTATCTGGACCGCATCCGCAGCAGCTTCAGACGCATCGGATATTGGTGTTGGCAAATTACCGCTATGAATAGCCGTCTCTAGCGTCAAGTCCGGGTCAGGTTCAGGAATGGTACTGCCGTCAGGCAATCTTACGATTTCTTTGAGTACAGGAATATCGCCTTCAACTATTGTTTCCGACAGGGTGGGGATAACACCTTCCATCTCTTCATCTTCATCTGGAAGCGCAGGGGGGATATTCATATCAAAATGACTGTCAATATCAACTGAAGCCGGATCTGTAGCAACAGAGTTAATTTCAATAGTTTCTTCGGCTGTGAATTCTATGGTTTCTTCGAATATTTCATCGACAGTTGTTTCGTTTACTGACTTGTCCGTTGCCTCAGCCGCTTCGGTACTGACGTCATCCAGTAAATTTTGTAGCGAACGGATAGCATCCGATAAATGTGTGCCGTTGGCTGTTCCTTTAGTTTTACTCATGTCAGTTTACTGATACCAGGTGATTGTTCAGTTTTTCATTCATCTGTTGATATTGACGGTAACGGTCTCTGCCGGCAGACTTGATTTCCGGGTCATTGCTAATTAGCTCAATAACACGCGAATAGTGAGAATAATTACTGGCCATTTTAGTGCTTATATTGATAAGCAATGAATCGCTGCCAACCTCGTGATCAATCATACCAATAATTACCGGTTCCTGTCCGCATTCTGCGGCAATGCTGGCGTGGGGGATAAAATCCAGTTCGCTGAATGTCCACAGTAGTGAATCTAGCTGCTGCAAATCCTGTTCATTTTCTACCCGTATATATACCCTGTAGCTATTTTTATAGGCTTTTCGAGCAACGCGGCACGCATACGCTAATAATGAAGTATTATCCTTGTTGTCAAGGATATGGAAGTCAATCTGACTCACGCGGCAGATGCTCTGTTACGCAGAAACTCGCAAAGTAATTTGACCGGTCTGCCAGTAGCCCCTTTTTTTGAGCCGCTCAACCATGCTGTACCGGCAATATCCAGATGTGCCCAGTTATAATTTTCTGTATAACGCGCCAGAAAGCAGGCTGCAGTTATCGCACCGGCTTTTGCTCCGCCAATATTCGCCATATCTGCAAAATTGCTTTTTAGCTGCTGATCATATTCGTCCCATAGCGGCATAGGCCAGACTCGATCCTGTGACTCGTTACCGGCTTCTACCAGTTCCTGTGTGAGGGCCTCATCCTGGCTGAATACACCGCTGGCATGGGCGCCCAGGGCAACGACGCAGGCCCCTGTAAGTGTGGCGATATCAATAACTGTCGTGGGCTTGAAGCGCTCAGCATAGGTCAGGGCGTCACACAGTATTAATCTACCTTCGGCGTCAGTATTCAGAATTTCTATAGTCTGTCCGGACATGCTGGCGACGATATCACCCGGTTTATTGGCATCACCATCAGGAAGGTTCTCTGAGGCAGGCACAATTCCGATAACATTCAGGGGCAGGTTCATCTCAGCGATGGCACGCATGGTTCCCAGAACACTTGCGCCACCACACATATCATATTTCATCTCATCCATCCCTGATGAGGATTTTAAGGAGATGCCGCCTGCATCAAAGGTCAAGCCTTTGCCAACCAGTACTACGGGCGCTTGTTTGCTACTGCCGCCTTTGTGCTCAAGGACTATCAGTCTGGCTTCCTGCCTGCTGCCGCGAGAAACTGACAGTAATGCCCCCATGGACAACTTTGCCATCGCCTTTTCATTCAGTACTTTAATTTTCATACCGAACTCTGCGGCGATTTCTGCTGCCTGCTCTGCCAGATAGGTTGGGGTGCAGATATTGCCGGGCAGGTCTCCCAGTTGCCGTGCCATATTAACGCCTGCAGCAATTGCCTGGCCATCCATTAGTGCTTGTTTGCCGGCATCAAGGTCACTGCGCTCGGGAACAAGCAGGGTAATCTTCTGCAGCGGTGGTTTGTTTTCCTGCTTATCTGTTTTCAGGCTATCAGATTGATAGCAGCTATGCGTTGCCTGAATTATAATTTGCTCTATGCGTGTGCCGATATCAGTGTTTTCTACAGGGATTTCGGGTAGAAATAAAGTGGCTTCGGAAATATTATTTTGTTGCAGGTTTCTAATTGTCAGGTCGGTGACTTTAAGCAGCTTTTTGAGACTGAACTCAGCAGTCTTGCCACAGCCAACCAGCAAGATCCGTTCTGCAGGGATGCCGGGAACCTTAGGTAGCATTAGTAACTTACCGAATTTGCCGGAAATGTCGCCACGCTTTTGCAGGGAGGAGATCGTGCGCCCGGTCACTTTATCAATGCTCCTTGCCGCAGCGCTTAGAAGCCGGTCTTCAAATACAGGCAGTACCAGGCAGGCAGAGCGTTGCTTTTCCGGAATGCCGCTTTTTATTTTAAATTCCATCATTTCTTCCTCAGGATTTCGTGCTTCGGGGGCATATGATATATTGTCATATATATTCTAAGGGAAGCTCTGATTAATTCATAGAATCCCGTTGTTGCGAGTAAGCATGGCAATCTCATCTTATAATAATTATGCGTTCAGGGATTGCTTTACCAGCATGCACTATGCAATGACGAAGCATGGCATTGCCTAAGATTATCACCACTGGACAAAATATACAGGTTGTCAGGCCTGTTTTAACCCTTAGAAGGGACAGGATATAGCATTGATTCTCGATCGCTCACTTACTCGGGAAATTACCTACACCGGTATAGCCGCTACCATTATTATTTTTAGTATATTCCTGGTAGCCAGGCTGGTATCGCTATTGTCGCAGGCGGCCAGGGGCGATGTGCCTGCCGATCTGGTGCTGACCCTGCTCGGACTACGACTGGTTTCAACGTTTGATGTCCTGCTGCCGGTAATGTTTTTTCTTGCCATCCTGATGGTTATGGATCGTTGGATACGCGATAACGAACTCTCGATATGGGCCGCCAGTGGTGTTGGAATAAGGCGGCTTATGAAACCACTGATAGTGATGGCCGTGGTTCTGGGGTCGGTGATAGCAATGTTTGCTCTATTTATTGCTCCCGGTGCAGATGTAAAGGCGAAAACACTCAAACAGGAAGGTCTTGAACGGGCCATGGTCTCAGCGATTACGCCGGGTGTTTTCAATGAAGCGCAAAAAGGACAGGCAGTTTACTATGTGGAAGAAGTGGGTCTGGATGACAACACCTTAAGGAATATTTTTGTTTACGGTTCGGCACAACAAAGGGAAGGGGTAGTGGTAGCTAAGAAGGGTTTTCAGCAAATTGATGCGAATACTGGTGACCGCTTTATCATCCTGAGAAATGGTTCCCGCTATGAAGGGATCCCCGGTAATGCTGATTACCGCATGATTGACTTTGAAACCTATGCAATCCGGATAAAACCGGTGAGGAAAGTGTCTGAAGATCTGTACCCCAAAGAAATGCCCTTTGGCGATCTGCTGGAAAGTAATGAAAGGATACACAAAGTAGAAATCCAGTGGAGATTATCAAAAGTTGCCATCGTTCCGGTACTGGCAATCCTTGCATTAGCCTTCAGCTCACTGGATGTGAGACGGGGACGCCTTGGTCGTATCATGGGAGCTATTGGTACATATTTCCTTTATTCCAATATGCTAGGTTTTGCCCATGCCTTAATAAAAGCCGAAAAACTCCCGGTCTTTGTCGGTATGTGGTGGGTGCATGGGCTCTTTCTCATCTTTGCTTTGTATATGCTGCAGCGCAGGATGGCAAACCGTTCCCTGCTGCCTGGTATTGACTGGTTGCGGAACTGATGAATATCCTTGACTGGTACCTTGGACGTACTATTCTCAAATATACCTCTATGGTGATATTTGTCCTGGTTGGCCTGTTCATGTTTATCCAGTTTCTGGATGAAATCACACGTGTCGGTACCGGTAACTATGGCTTCATCGATATGATGGTTTTTCTTATTCTAAGCACGCCGCGTGTTATCTATGAAATTTTCCCGATGGCGGCTCTGTTGGGTACCATGCTTGGTCTGTCGTCACTGGCAGTTGATTCTGAATTAATCGTTATGCGTGCGGCGGGTATGTCCATCATGGGAATATCCGGCTCGGTGATGAAGAGCTCTTCAGTTATTATTTTATCAGCCGTATTGATTGGTGAATTTATTACACCTTTTGCGGAAACACAGGCACAGCGCGGCCGCTCTGAGGCCTTGCAGAAAAGTGTCAGTCAGCATTCAGACTTTGGCTTATGGATGCGAGATGATAATTCTATTATTCAGGTGGGAGAGATGCTGCCTGATCTGAAGCTCCTGAATGTCAAAATATTTGAGTTTGATGGTGAAGGGAATATGCGTGCTGCCGCCGTTGCGGATAGCGGCAAGTTTGATGATGACCAATGGGTGCTCTACAACCTGAGGCAAAGTGTTTTATCTGATAAGGGGATTAAGACCATACACCTAAAATCGGCAAACTGGCATTCAAAGCTTGGGCCAAAAGTACTCAAAGTTTTTCTTGTCCGGCCGGAACAGCTGTCGGCTGTTGATCTGGATAGATACATAAAACATCTTAAACAAAACTCTCAGAATACAGACCGTTATGAACTGGCATTCTGGCAAAAGATATCTGCACCAATGGCAATCATTGTGATGGTTTTGCTGGGTATTCCCTTTGTGTTTCGCAGCGTCAGAAGCGGAGGCGTAGGGGGGACACTATTTCTTGGGATTATGCTTGGGCTTATTTTCTTTGCCATGGCCAAGGGGTTTGGGTTTCTTGTCCTTATTTATGGTATTCCGCCACTTGCTGGTGCATTTGTTCCTTTATTGATATTTTTGGGTATAGCGTTGGTTATGTTGAGGAAGGTTGCTTGAGGATTTTTTTGTGCTGGCGCACGGCTGGGTCCTCTTTCTTTTTTATTAGTTTTCTTGAAATAACCCGTGTTTTTCGCCCTTTATGGGCGAGTGACTTTTCTTTGCTTGCTCAAAGAATAAGTAACCAAAAGAAAGAGCACCCGCATACATGCCCTTCGGGTTCCCTGCGATGCTCAATCTGCGCTTCTCGGCAAGCCTGAACGGGACTTTAAGGTCAAAAGCAGAAAGTACCCTATCGCCTGTTGTAGGAGTGGCGCGAGGCGGGAAGTTTTTGAAAAAGGTAATAAAAAAAATAAGGGTATAGCGCCCACCCGCACAACAACACCAATAATTTTTTTAT
>JBLYYR010000263.1:0-7499 GCA_048550195.1 Arenicellales bacterium | reverse complement strand
GCCCATTAACCTACTTTGCTGCTAAACAATCCGTTCGCAAGCAGCACTCCATACATAGCGGTTGTTTCCGACAGGTATTTTTTGCATGAACTACAATCAGTGCATGATACTGGTTAAAAAGTTCGGTTTCACCATCCAGTACCTGTTCAAAGCCTCCCTGTAATTTTTCATAAGCTGCATCAGCCTGAACCAGGCCGAGTCGAGAAAATAAACGACGGGTGTAAGCATCAATCACAAAGACCGGTTTGTCGAGTGCATACAATAAAATATTATCGGCTGTTTCTGGCCCTATGCCAGGCACTCCAAGCAGGTTTCTTCGCAGGGGCGCTAATCGCTGCTGCTTTACCTGAGTAATACCACCTTGCTCCTCCAGCCATTGGCAAAGTGCTTTAAGCCGTTTTGCCTTAATATTAAAGTAACCACTACTGACTATGACTGAAGCAAGTTCATCGACAGGAGTTTGTTGTATGGCCGATGAGGACATCAGGCCAGTTTTATGCAGATTGGCGATTGCAGTGCTGGCGTTTCTCCATGCGGTATTTTGTACAAGTACTGCACCAACCATGACTTCAAAAGACGAATCAGCAGGCCACCAGTGCTGCGGGCCATAGTGAGTGTCTAGTATATTATATACACGCTGATATTTATCTTTTGTGTTCATCCACGAGTTCGACGTCTTGCAGGCTGTCGGTTGGTTTTTTTGTTTCTATTAGCCTTTCCATAAGGAGAGCTCCTGGAGTCCTCTCCGGAGGATACTTTTCTCCCGACTTTATGTTCTCCCTTTTTTTTATCACCTCTTCTTGCATCACTTTTTTGCCGACCTTTTTGCCCGGCTTTGTTACTTGACGGTTTGCCTTTGTGTGCGGCAGGTTTTTCCGGATTATTTCGCATGCCGACTGATTGCATCAGAGCAGTGATCTGCTTTTCCGGCAGGTCTTTATGTTGACCACGCAACAACCGCGGTAGAGCAATCATGCCATAGCGTATACGAATCAAACGGCTGACTTTCAAGCCTACCGCCTCCCACAGGCGGCGGACTTCGCGGTTTCGTCCCTCTTTCAAAACCACATGATACCAGCGATTGCTACCGGAACCCTCGCTTTCGCTTATGCTGAGGAAAGATGCCGGCCCGTCCTCAAGCTCTATTCCCTCCAGCAACTGCTGAATTTGTTCAGGCGTCGCTTCGCCCAGTACGCGCACAGCATATTCACGTTCTATTTCAGATGATGGATGCATCAGGCGGTTGGCCAGTTCGCCGTTATTGGTTACCAGTAGCAGGCCTGCGCTGTTTATGTCCAGCCTGCCCACCAGTACCCAGCGATCATGTTTGGTGCGCGGCAGCAACTCGAAAACAGTCTTGCTGTGTTCAGGGTCACTTCTTGAACAGATTGTGCCTTCCGGTTTATTCAGGATAAGAACACGCGTTGGTGCTTTATCTCGTAATCTCAACGGCTTTCCATTGAGAGTAAAGCGCTGTTCACGGGTAATCAGCTGGCCAATCTCTGCTGGCTTACCGTCGACTGTAATTCTGCCTTCCCTGATCCATGATTCTACCTGTCGGCGTGATCCAACCCCTGCCTGCGCCATGACCTTCTGGATGCGTTCAGGTTTCATGAAGCTTTGGCTTTAGCCCGGTTTGTTCTGCATCGCTATCCATTTCCGTGATATCTTCTGTGAAAGACTCATCATTTCCTGATGGATCGTCTTTTGCCCCCAGTCCCTCATCTTTAGATGAATCATTATCTACAGGCTGATGCTCGTCAGTAGCCTGAGCATTTCCCAGCATATCGGCTTGCGGGTTAGTTTCTGTCTCAATTTCAGCCGTACTTTCGTCTTCATTGTCAGCACCGAAATCAGGCTCGTCTGCTGACTTTTCCTCAAGCGGCAACTTCATGTTAAGTTCTGCGGCAATGGTATCCATATCACGGATATCCTGCAGTGTCGGCAACTGACTCAGGCCTTCAAGGCTAAAATATTCCAGGAAGCCTTTTGTGGTGCCAAATAGCGCAGGTTTACCCGGCACATCACGTACGCCTACCTGACGAACCCACTCTCTTTCCTGCAGAGTTCGAATGATATCGGTACTGACAGCGACACCGCGAATTTCTTCGATTTCACCACGTGTGACCGGCTGCCTGTAGGCGATGATGGCCAGTGTTTCGAGCATGGCACGGGAGTAACGCGGTGGCCTGCCGACACTTAAACGAGCCAGCCAGGGAGAATATTCTTCACGGGTTTGCAGTCGATAGCCTTTGTCGATACATCTGAGTTCAAAACCACGTTTTGCATAATCTTCCTCCAGCTCAAGCAATAGTTCTTTAACTGTTGCACGCTCCGGTTTTGATGCATCGGTAAACATCCCAAGTATGCGCTCGATAGTAATCGGCTCATTACTCACCATGATTGCGGCTTCGATAATATTCTTCAGCTCATTTGGCTGATCAGGACAAAATCCCGGTTCGTTATTTACACTCATAGCATTATTTGTATTCATCATTAGTACTCTTTCAACGTGATATTGCCGGGTTCAGTTGGTCTGTCAGTGTTCAGGGCAAGGCGCGCCTCGAAGCGAATGGCCATAGTCCTTTGCAAGATGCGGAACGCGGTCATGGACGCTGACAGGCCAATCCTTTGGACGTTCCTGTGGTGCCCCGCAGCGACGTTGCGGCGCTTGACAAGGACTGGGCCATTGCCCGCGCACCGCGCCCTGCCGCGAAACACCACAGGAACGCTGAACCCGGTAATATCACGTTGAAAGAGCACTAGGCGGCCGCTTTCACGTGTATCGGAGCAAACTGTTCATTCTGTACGATCAGTAAAAGGTGTTCTTTCAACAATTCCAGGATGGCCATGAAGGTAACAACCAGGCCCATTTTTCCCTCCTCCTTTTCGAATAATGATTCAAAGAGAATAAAGTCTCTGTTATTGACCCGTTCAAGTACCATACTCATGCGTTCCCTGATCGATAAAATCTCACGATTAATGTTAAAACTTTTCTTCTCATCAACCTGTTTCATTACCAGGGCAAATGCCATCAGCAGATCATGAATTTCAACATGCGGGTCATTCCTTTGCGGTTTAATATGGTCACGCACAGGATTTGACAAATATATATCCCGTCCCAGCCGCGGTAATTTCTCAATATCCAGTGCTGCCTGCCGGTATCGCTCATATTCCTGAAGTCGACGAACCAGCAAGGCACGCGGGTCCTCCTCTTCCTCGCCTTCAGATTCCGGGCGTGGCAGCAACATACGAGATTTTATCTCAGCCAGCATAGCAGCCATGACCATATATTCAGCAGCAAGATCCAGGTTCATCATCTGCATCATCTCGATATAGCCCATATACTGACGGGTAATTTCAGCTACAGGAATGTCCAGTATATCCAGGTTCTGCTTGCGGATCAGATACAGCAATAAGTCCAGAGGGCCTTCGAAAGTATCAAGAAAGACTTCCATCGCCTCAGGCGGAATATAAAGGTCTTTCGGTGGTTCGGTCACAACTTCACCGCGCACCATTGCGAAGGGCATTTCCTCCTGAATACTTTCCTGTGTCATTGAATTTCCTCGTCTAGGTCCAGTCAAGCCCCATATTCTCACGTACTTCACGCATGGTCTCTTCCGCTACTTCCCGTGCTCGCTCACAACCGTCAGAAATGATATTCCGCACCAGACCGGGATCACTTACATACGGCTCAGCACGTTTACTTAACTCAGCCTGCTCTTTCAATAACGCATCGATCAGCGGCTTTTTGCAATCCAGACAACCTATGCCAGCAGTTGTACAGCCCTCTTCTACCCAGCTACGAACATCAACGTCGGAGTAGATAAGGTGGAACTGCCAGACCGGACATTTGCCAGGTTCACCGGGATCGGTGCGACGTACGCGTGCCGGATCTGTTGGCATGGCCCGCAGAGTTTTCTCCAGTTGCTCAGGATCATCACGCAGTTTGATAGTGTTGTTATAAGATTTTGACATCTTCTGGCCATCCAGGCCCGGTACCTTTGATGCCTCGGTCAGCCTGGCTTCAGGCTCTACAAGAATCACACGGCCACCGCCTTCAAGGTACCCAAACAAACGCTCCTTGTCACCCAGTGTAAGGTTTTTCTGTTCATCCAGCAGGGCACGTGCACGTGCCAGCGCTTCATGGTCACCCTGTTCAGTATAGGCTGTTCGCAAACTTCGATACATTTTTGCCGGTTTCTTACCCATCTTGTTAATCGCCGCTTCGGCTTTTTCTTCAAAACCGGGTTCCCTTCCATATAAATGGTTAAAGCGGCGGGCAACTTCCCGGGTTAACTCGATATGCGGCACCTGATCCTCACCAACCGGCACCAGACCCGCGCGGTAGATCAGAATATCAGCTGCCTGCAGTAAGGGATAGCCGAGAAACCCCAGCGTGGCCAGGTCACGTTCTCGCAGCTTCTCCTGTTGATCTTTGAAACTTGGCACCCGTTCCAGCCGGCCCAATGGCATAAACATGGAAAATAACAATGATAGCTCAGCATGCTCTGGAACCCGCGACTGAATGAACAACGTCGCATTGCCGGGATCGATACCCGCCGCCAGCCAGTCAATCACCATATCCTGAATGTTCTCGGAGATAACATGGGGCTCTTCATAGTGGGTCGTCATGGCATGCCAGTCCGCGACAAAGAAAAAGCAGTCGTATTCATGCTGCAATCTTACCCAGTTTTTCAGCACACCATGATAATGCCCAAGGTGTAGACGACCGGTGGGACGCATGCCGGAAACCACTCGTTCCGGTCTGCCAGAAGTAATTATCAATCTAGACTCCGTGTCAGGTTATATTTTGCACCAGCCCGAAGACCGGAATAGAGAACAATGATGCCATAAAAGAAAGAAAGGCAGTAAGGGGCAAAATCAGAATCTTTCCCAGCATACCTGTTGCCAGCAAGCCTAGCATTATAAACAGGCCATAGGGTTCCAGCTTGCTGTAGGGGCTTGCCAGTGACAGTGGTAGCAGTCCAACAGCCACCCTTCCACCATCCAGAGGCGGCACGGGTATCAAGTTGACCAGCATTAGAATGGTATTGATATAAAGCCCTGCGACAGACATTAACAATAGCGGCAAAGCGGCAAAATCCGGTAGGTACTGCGCGATCAGGCCGGCCAGCCCCCAGATAAAAGCCATCACCAAATTCGCGCCGGGCCCGGCAAGTGCCACAAAGATCATATCCCGTTTCGGCTTGTTCAGGCTGGAGAAATTGACTGGCACGGGTTTTGCCCAGCCAAACAGAAAGCCCCCCATCATCAACAGCAGCCCCGGCACCAGCACTGTCCCGACAGGATCAACATGTTTAAAGGGATTGAGAGTCAAACGCCCGGCCATCTTTGCTGTGGTATCCCCTAAACGAAGCGCCACCCAGCCATGTGCCACCTCATGCACAGTAATAGCAAACAATACCGGCACAGCCCAGATGATAATTTTTTGAATTACTGAGAGTTCTAGCATGGGCGGATTATAGCCGGTTTCAGCTTAAATGAATGCATTACGGTTTACGGTTTACGTAAAACATAAAACCTAACACGTAAAACTGTTTTATTATTCAAAAGGCCGCGGATCTCCCTTCCCCTGCCTGACAATCACAGGCGCACCACTGACCAGATCAACAACTGTCGTTGCTTCCAGGCCACAGAAGCCGCCATCAATAACCAGGTCCACCTGGTGCTCCAGCTGCTCACGGATTTCATGAGGGTCACTTAGTGGCTGCTCTTCATCAGGCAAAATCAAGGTACTGCTCATCAAAGGCTGGTTCAATTGCTCAAGCAGGGCCAGGGTAATATTGTTATCTGGCACACGGATGCCGATAGTCTTACGTTTGGGGTTCTGCAGGCGGCGAGGCACTTCACCCGTTGCTTTCAGAATGAAAGTGTAGGCTCCCGGGGTATAGTGCTTTAATAATCGATATACGGTATTTTCAACTTTTGCATAGGTCGACAGCTCGGATAAGTCGCGGCAGACCAGGGTGAAATTATGCCTGGCATCTACTCGCCGGATGGAACGAATTCTGTCCAATGCCTGTTTGTCGCCAATATTGCAACCCAGCGCATAACTTGAATCGGTTGGATAAGCGATGACGCCACCCTGGTTCAAAATCTCTACGGCCTGATGGATCAGGCGCTGCTGAGGATTTTCAGGATGGATTTCGAAGTATTGAGCCATGTTGTGTGCGTGCGCCTGAACAGATGTAAATAATCTATGTTTTAATTATAACTGATTTGACATTGGAATTGCTCGAACACAGTGACGATGCGACAATGCAAAACTCTTTTTTTTACCCGAGCAAACTAATGTATTACAGCATAATTGGAACTGATGTCCCGGAAAGCCTGGAGCGGCGTTTATCAGTGCGGCAGGAACACCTGGCACGGCTCGAACAATTACAAAATGAAGGACGCCTGCTTACTGCGGGTCCCTTCCCGGGCATTGATTCGGAAGACCCCGGCCCGGCAGGCTTTAGCGGCAGTTTAATTGTGGCTGAGTTCAATTCATTATCTGAAGCTCAGCAATGGGCTGACAGCGACCCCTATATCGAAGCAGGTGTTTATGCCAGCGTGTCTGTAAAACCCTACAAAAAGGTCTTCCCACAATGAATCGGGTAGAAATGATTCGTGAAAAACTTACGGCCTCTCTGGCACCGGAAAGCCTGGAAATAATTGATCGTTCACACGAGCATGCCGGGCATGAGGGCGCTAAAGCGGGTGGCGGCCACTTTGATTTAATCATTGTCACGGAAGCCTTTAATGACATGAATACCGTACAACGTCACCGGGCCATCTATGATGCCCTCGGCGATGCAATGAAATCTGAAATTCATGCTCTGAGCATCAGGGCCTATACACCTGGGGAGTTTTAGTAATGCTGGCGCATGGCTGGGGTTTATTTCATTTTTATTCTTTTGCTTGAATTATGCTGAGTTCTTCGCCCTTCATGGGCGAGTTCATTTCTTTTATACGGATAAAAGAAACAGAACCAAAGAAAAGCCGCCCCATCGTGTTGGCCTTCGGCTACTCTGCGCGCTTCAGTCTGGACCGGGCACGGTGAACTCGGGCAGGTGTGGTATACCGACTTACCTGTGCATATCAGCATGACGAGTAGCCATTAGCTGCAAGGCATGTTTCGCCGAGAATGGCATGCCCTTTTCAAGAGACGTAACGCCGCAGATGATAGCTACTCGTCATGCCCGAAGGGAGGCCCACAAATGACTCAATTCTGCGTTACTGCCCTTGTTAAGGGAATAACCATTAACTGTGGACTGTGCCTTGTCTTGAATCATTTGTAGGCCTCTGATATGCACAGGTAAGTCGGTATACCACACCACCTCAGACATGCACCGCGCTGTTCCGGCCCAGCCTTCCAGTGCTCGACAACCCAAATGGGGATGGGAGGTCAAAGGCTAAGACCTAAATCAAAAACCAAAATCAAAATCATAATAAAAAATCAAAAACAAAAAAGGAATGGTGTAGGAGCGCCG
>JBLYYR010000262.1:0-2623 GCA_048550195.1 Arenicellales bacterium | reverse complement strand
TGTTCGCGAGAGGTTGCGGCACTCATTGACTTGCCTGAGTCCGCCTGTGCCCCTGTACTTTATGCCGAGGTGTTTTCAGGTAATGCACTGTAAAGCATGGACCCCTATGCCATGTGTTATGGCGGTCATCAGTTTGGCAACTGGGCTGGACAGCAGGGCGATGGGCGTGTCATCAATAAAAAGGGAGAGCGTTGGGCCTTGCCGCTGAAAGGTGCCGACCCAACACCGTATTCACGTAACGCAGACGGCCTTGCGGTATTGCGCTCGTCGGTCAGGGAGTTTCCTGTAGTGAGGCAATGTTTCACCTTGGCATTTCCTACCACTCGTGCGTTAAGCCTGGTATTAATCGGGGAGCAGGTTACACGTGATATCTTCTACGATGGGAATCCTGCACTAGAACCTGGAGCGGTCGTTTGTCGGGTTGCTCCCTCGATTCTTCGTTTTGGCAATTTCGAAATACTGGCATCCAGGGAGGATACAGATACCTTGGGGGTATTGCTTGACTATACCTTGCGCAAAAGCGGCCAGATTGGGCCCATGATAAACCGGGTTGCTCTATGCTTTCCTGCAGTTCCTGAGCAATCCAGGAAATTTGTTTTTTGCAATGGCGTAGCCAAAGAAACCTGTTATTATCGGTAATTCAGTGCACCTCATTACGTCTCGCATCAAATGATTCAGTGGGAACAGCTACGACTAAAACAATGTAAGGAAATAAGTAAGATTGAAAAGAACACTCTCATTTGCAAAAATAGTAATGTTATTAACAGGTTTTTTTGTTAGTACGGCCTATGCTGACAATTACCAGAAGACGGTCGAGCTGTTTAAAAATGCCGGCGAAAGTGGCACTTTCTTTGGTAATAGTTACGGTTATGCAGTATTCCCCTCTATCGGAAAAGGCGGTATTGGAATCGGCGGTGCACACGGAAACGGGGGTGTTTTTGTCGGCGGTAAACAGGTAGGTGAAACCAGCATGACTCAGTTAACTATCGGTTTCCAGTTAGGGGGCCAGGCCTATAGCCAGATTATTTTTTTCAAGGACAAGCGCGCATTTGATGAATTTACTACGGGAGAGTTTGAGTTCGGTGCCCAGGCAACGGCTGTAGCGATTACTGCAGGGGCCTCAGCAGGGGCTTCTACAACGGGTGCATCAGCCGGTGCAAGCTCGAGTAAAGAATCAGCAACTACCGCAGGAGGCGGCTATCACAAGGGAATGGCTGTTTTTACGATTGCCAAAGGCGGCCTGATGTATGAAGCATCGATTGGTGGCCAGAAGTACAATTACAAGCCATTATAATTAACAGTATTATTGCAAATACAGGGTTTATAAATGAAATCTAAGTGTGCCTTCGTATTACTGACCCTTGCATTAGCGATATTGCTGTCTGCCTGTACCAGGCCACAAACCCCGCTGGAGGTTAGCCAGGCATTCTGGCAAGCCGTTATTGAAGGAAATGGTTCCGATGTCGTTAAATATTCCACCCTTGCAAGTGAGACGGGATATGAGGCATTTTCCCGTGACTGGACTGGCATGCTGCCTTCGTGGGGAAAGATAATTATTGAAGAGCATGAGGCACGGGTTCATACCCATATTTCAAAACCCGATGCGGCACAAAGTGAGATGCTTTATTTTGTAACCTACCTTGTCAAGCAGGGTGACCTGTGGAAAGTGGATTACGATAAAACTGAAAAAGTGGTGCTGGCCAGTTCTGCCGTTTCTGACTTTGTTAACCGTATTACTACCATTGGCAATGAAATTACGCAGCAGTTTGAAGAGGCCAGTAAGATGGTTACTGCCGAGCTTGAAGACCTGAACAATCAGCTAATACAGATGACCGAAAACCTGGGTGATCAGGCGACAGGCGCAATAGAAAAATACAGCGAGGTTATGCGTATGCATCTGGATGCCCTGGCGAGTTCAATAGAGAAGGCCATCAGCGAGCAGGATAGCAGCATAAATCCTGCCGATAGAAAAATGATGGAAGAGACAGTAACTGAGCTGAGTAAAAGCAGTAAGAAGCTGGCACAGCCGGATATGAACAGTATTACCGAAACGGGAGAGGTGATTATTATTACCCGGAAAAATCTCGAAACGATAGATGCTGGAACTTTTCAGGAATATCAGGATCAATGGCAACAATGGATAAATGAAGTCAATGCTGACCTGGTAAATCTGTTGAATGAGATGTCTGCTGAGATCAAGTAATCTTCTTTATAAGATCAGCTATTTATTTACGCATGAATAGTCATATTGAATCGGCACCATCTTTGTCTGCGTTTTGAATCATCGAAATGGCAAACGTGCATGTGGTCTTTTCCTTAATATGATCAAGATTAACTCACAATCTGATAAATCCAGAATTAATACCCATTTACCGGAAAACATCCGGTTATAACAATCTAAGAGGAAGAAAATGAAATTTAAAAATATCGCCCTGACCACACTGGTAATAGCTCTAGCTACTCCGGCAATCTCAATGGCAGCTGAATTAAAGAGCCAGAAGCAAAAGTTTAGTTATTCCGTTGGCTATCGTCTTGCATTGTCTTTACAGAATGAAGGGCTGGACGTTGAGCCCGCTGCCTTCTCAGCAGCCATGAAAGATGCGCTGAGTGGAGCTAAGCCCGC
>JBLYYR010000261.1:0-6278 GCA_048550195.1 Arenicellales bacterium | reverse complement strand
GGTTACTACGTGAAATTCACTTCAGCTAAACAACATTACAAGAGCGTTGCTACAGTATTATTCATCTTTTCTTTCCTGTTTTTACAGGGCTGCGGCAGTGGTAAAAAAGGCATTACCATTGATTCCAATCCCCAGGGCGCAAACGTCATTGCAGATGGGAAAAACATAGGCACTACACCTATGCATATTACACAGGATGAGGTGTTTCCTCCACACTGGTATGGTTCTAGTTATATGGTGAAAGGGGAGCTGAAAATCAACAAGGATGGCTGTGAAGGCTACAGCATGAAGGTTAATGATACGGTATTAATGAACGACATTACGGCCAGATTAAAATGTAGTCCTGAGGCAATGAAAGCAACGCCCGCGGTAATAGAACCCGCAGCAGAGAAAGCTGTTAAAAAATCACCAGTGGCAACTGCCAAACCCGCCAGTGCCGCAGCCCAGGCACCTGTTGCGATGGATGCTGGGATAGAAGAACGCCTGACAAAACTTAAAAGCCTGCGTGATAAGGGCGTGATTTCTGCTGATGAATATGCTGCTCAGCGTAAAAGAATTTTGAATAGTTTGTAGGAGCGCCGCTCGGCGCGATGCCGTTTGATGCAGTGTTATTCTCTCGAGAACCGCGCCTGGGACCCAGCTCCGACGGGACGTCCGGGCAGCGAATTCCATTCATCGTACGTTCATTTGCTTCGATTAAGATTACCGTAGCTTGATAAACTCCCTCTCCCTTAGGGAGCGGGTTGGGGTGAAGGGAACCATTAAGGCGGCATTTTTTATCCAGCCCCCCCTCTTTCTGGCCTTCTACCTTAAGAGAGAAGAGGTGGGCTTATTGAAGCAGGGTAAAGTATTTACACCAGGCCATTAATCGATAATTAAACGGAGAAAACAATGTTTAGAAAAATTCCTGTCTTATTCCTGATAGCTATACCTGCATTATTAATGAGTAATATCTGCAATGCTGAGTCCAGTTCTATGGACGAGGCCAAAGCTGCGGCCAGCGATGCCTATGAATCAAGTAAGAAAGCAGCAGGTGCTTCCTATGAAGCAGGTAAAGAAGCCGCTCATGATATTGCCGATAAAAGCAAAGAACTGGCACATGATGCTGCTGAGGCAAGTGGAAAGGCCTGGGATGCAACAAAAGAAAGTGCAAACAAGGCGGGTGTGAAGAGCAAGGAATTAGCTCACGATGCCGCTGAGGCTGGAGAACAGGCCTGGGATGCGACAAAAGAAGGTGCTCGCAAGGCGGGTGTGAAGAGCAAGGAATTAGCCCATGATGCCGCTGAGGCTGGTGAACAGGCCTGGGATGCAACAAAAGAAGCTACCGGCAAGGCAGTAGAATACTCAGGCAAGAAAATGAATGAGGCCGGTGAAGCTATGCAACAGTCTGGAAGTTCACTGCAACAAAAGGATCTGCTGGGTCCTGAAATAGCAGATTGACTAATCACAATTAGCCACATATATTGCACCGCTATGTAATTTAATAATACTAACAGTAAACAAGGACAAAAATGAATAAATATCTCAAGATTTTCAGTTTCGCAATAACACTTCTGTTCGTCTCCATTAGCAGTCAGGCGGCACAGGTATCAGCCGATGCCCCGGCCATGTCACGCATTGTAAAAAGCGGTCAGCTGGTACTTGGAACTTCCGGTAACCAGCCTCCAATGACGATGCTTGATAAAAGTGGTAAACCTGCAGGATTTGACATAGATCTGGCTAGTCTAATGGCGCAGGCCCTGGAGGTAAAACTTGTCATTAAAACAATCCCATTTAATGAATTATTGAGTGCACTGGAGTCAGGCAAAGTCGATGTCGTAATTTCAAACATGACCATTAATCCAGGTCGAAATATGCGCGTTGCATTTGTCGGCCCCTATATGACTTCGGGAAAATGTCTGATTACGAAGAAGGAAAACCTGGCAAAGACTGATGATGCGGCTGAGTTGAACATCACTGATATGAAACTTGTCGTTCTTAAGGGTTCAACAAGTGAGGATATTGTTAGCACATTAATGCCTAAGGTTAAACTGACAACAGTCGAGAACATTGATAAAGGCATAAAGATGGTGGCTGATGATAAAATGGGTGGCATGATGGCTGACTATCCGGTATGTCTACACACAATCAATGCTAATCCCAAAGCCGGTTTTATCTCAGTATTCAGTATGTTGACCTATGAGCCAATTGGAATCGCGCTACCTGCAAATGATGCATTATTTGTAAACTGGACAACAAACTTTCTGGAACGCCTGGACAAGACAGAAACCCTTGAAGTGCTGGCAACAAAATGGCTGGGTGAATTGATGGAAGAAGCCGGTAAGTGAGACAGCCTGCTTTTTTTGTATAGATCATTAATCAAGGCTGGCATGTGCCAGCCTTTTTTATCTTCAGGATATCTTCAGGACATCTCAGTTTATTTATTTCAGGTTTCGTTGTGCAGATCAAAATATCTAATGCCGGCTTTTATTTGTATGTACTTTTCGTTTTGGGGTTGATAATGCCCTTTCAACTTAATGCAAGCGATACTGATTCCGCTAATTCTACTGCCCAAGCCTCATTGACAGACACGTACTGGAAGCTGATTGAACTGAAAGGGCGAGCAGTGATGACAGCGGCAGGTCAGCGGGAGATGAAGCTCACCCTGCGTGGGGAAAACAAAGCCACCGGGTTTGCTGGCTGCAACAGCTTTTTCGGCTCCTATACTTTTGATGAGAGTAAAATTAGTTTTAGTCAACTCGCTGCATCGAGAAAATATTGTGCAGAGACCATGGACATGGAAAGCCTGTTTTTGAAGACTCTTTCAGAAATCGCTGGATATAAAATAATTGGTCAAACTCTGCAATTTTCTAATGATGAGGGTGAGTTACAGGCTAAACTGCAAGCAGTTTATTTGAAGTAATCTTCATCACTGCTACAAAATCATTTCATCATCACGGCAAGGCAGTGTAAAATGCGCCTGCATTTGTTTGCCCGGGTGGCGAAATCAGGTAGACGCAAGGGACTTAAAATCCCTCGGAGGCAACTCCATGCCGGTTCGATTCCGGCCCCGGGTACCATCATATATACAAATAAATTACAGCGCCTTTTTACAATAAAAAAGCGATCAAATCATCGCTGTTCCGGGATGCTGAAAAATCAGTACAGATTCAATAATGACTGGGGAGGCACACCTCTATGTTAGCCTGCCTTAATTCGCACCATGCCTTTCATTAAAGTGTTTATCAAAACCTTCAGGTTTCTCTATATCCCCCTCAAAAATATAGGCAGCGATCTTCTCGGCATCTTCTTTGGGTATCGAAATTGGAGGCATAATATTAAATCTGCGAATTGCTCCGCGCATCAGGCTCTGACTTGCATCCTGTTTTTCTACCCATTGAGCAATCGCCATCACAAAAGCATCTTTGTCCGGGTATGAGCCAATATAATGCATTCTGACCGCTACGATGGGGGGCGCAACTCGTTTGTTCATGTCCATGCCACCAGTATTTCCATGACAGCTTGAGCAGTGAGTTATATATAGCGCTTTGCCTTCTTTTTCTGTATCTCCATCGCTGGCCAGGCTTGTATGTGATAAGAGAACGAATGCTAAGAGTAAAGATGATTGAATGATTTTCATTGTGATGTTCCTGAAAGTATATATACAGCCCAGGTTCGACCCTGGTGTTTCTTTCAATTAGCGATAGGCAAGACCTGAGCTAGTAGTCAAAAACATAATTATGCCAGATTTTTTCTGGAGACGTGTTTGCATAGACAAACTTTCTGGATATCGAGATAATCTGTCAATTCTGGCACATATATATATGCATACAGGCGAGAGCCTTGCATAAAAAAGGATGAGACACATGGTCAATCAGCTGAGGGAATTTCTAAGACTGGAATCTGCGGGCGGTATTTTGCTTGTTATTGCTATGTTTCTGGCGATGATTGTGGTGAATACAGGCTTGTGGCCATTGTATAAAGGCATGTTAGCTATTCCACTGGAGATACGCATTGGTGAATTTGAAATAGCTAAGCCATTGCTGTTATGGATCAATGATGGCCTGATGGCTATCTTTTTCTTCCTCATCGGTCTCGAGGTGAAGCGGGAGGTCCTTGAAGGTGAGCTATCAGATCCGGCACAGGTTATGTTGCCAGCAGTCGCCGCCGTAGGCGGTGTTGTCGTCCCTGCACTGGTGTTTACCTGGTTTAACTATGGCGATGAGTCAGCTATGAAAGGCTGGGCTATTCCTACCGCTACGGACATTGCTTTTGCTCTGGGGATTCTCTCGCTACTAGGTAAAAGTGTCCCTCCCTCGTTAAAACTTTTTCTGTTAACTCTGGCGATCATCGATGACCTGGTAGCAATTTTGATTATTGCTATCTTCTATTCTGTGAATATTTCTACACTTTCCCTGGTCGTTGCTGGTACCGCCTATGCAATACTGGTGCTTCAGAACTGGCGTGGCGTGATGCGGCTGACCTCCTATCTGGTATTCGGGTTGATCATGTGGGCTGCGGTGCTTAAGTCTGGTGTGCATGCAACCGTCGCGGGTGTCTTGCTGGCCTTTACGATTCCCCTGAGGCATCCTGAAGGTAAGGAGTTCTCACCCTTGCGCAACCTTGAACATGATCTTCATCCGACGGTGGCCTTTATTATTCTTCCGTTGTTTGCCTTTGCGAATACCGGTATCCCGCTAGACGGGATGAATCTCGAGACTTTGATGCTACCGGAGCCCTTTGGTATTGCTATGGGGTTGTTTCTGGGTAAACAACTGGGGGTCTTCACCTTTACCTGGGCGGCAGTAAAAACAGGTGTGGCAAAGCTGCCCAGAGGTGTTGGATGGCTGGAAATCTATGGTTTGTCTGTTCTCACAGGCATTGGTTTTACCATGAGCCTGTTTATCAGTTCACTGGCTTTCGAGGAAGGTTCAACCAATCTGAATGCCGACCGCCTGGGTATTCTTGCCGGATCATTTGCTTCGGCAGCTGTGGGTTACGTAATTCTTGCTTATGCGCTTGGCAGAAAAAAGAAAGCTGCAGCAGCCTCGCATGAAGAGGCAGTGTGATGAATTTACGGATACTTTTTTTTGCCAGTTTGCGTGATGCTTCCGGTGTTGCTGAGACACAGATGGATGTTGAATCAGGGCAATCTGTTGCTGAATTATGGCAGAGGGTATCGGCTGGTTTCGACCTGCTACCGGAAAAAGTTCTCTGTGCGGTCAATCAGGAGTATGTAGATAGCGATTACCTGTTGCAGGAGGGAGATGTTGAAGTGGCTTTTTTTCCACCGGTGACTGGCGGCTGATATGAGAGTGCCAGGCAGCCTTTTCATAGATCTTGACGACAGCGTACGGTATCAGCACTGGCGCGATCAGAAATTGTCTCAAATGCCAGCAAGCATCGATCAATACCTTGTACCAGTAAAAGATCCGGTACGTCTTAGCAGTGATGAGTTTGAGGCCATTCGAAGTCTGCTTGAAAGAGCAAACATGGCAATATTTATTGCGGAACCGGATGACAAACGCAATAAAACCATTCCGCTGAATATCGCAGCCCAGTATGCAATGCACCAGCTGGACCATAATATGGGTGCGGACCATGATGGGGTCAGCGAACTGACGGTGCGTGATGGTCAGTGGCGGGGTGGCTATATCCCTTATACTAATAAACCTATCCATTGGCATACCGATGGTTACTATAATGAGGCGCAGCGCAAGATCCATGGCATGGTTTTATACTGTGTGCAGAATGCTCTGCGTGGCGGTGAGAATGCAGTACTGGATCATGAAATTGCCTACATTCACCTGCGTGATAGCAATCCTGATTATATTCGTGCCCTGCTGCATCCGCAGGCAATGACGATTCCGGCCAACATTATTAATGGCAGGGAAATTCGTCCGGATCGTGCAGGGCCGGTGTTTTCGGTCAATACTGATGGCTCTTTACATATGCGGTATACAGCCCGTACGCGCAGTGTCATCTGGCGTGATGATGCGTTAACGCAGGAAGCGACTGCCTGTCTGGCTGAATTTCTGGCCTCTGATTCACCCTATATATTAAGGGCAGGACTGGAGCCGGGTCAGGGGCTGATCTGCAACAATGTGTTGCACGACCGCAGTGGTTTTGATGAGGATGAAAACCACAAACGATTACTTTATCGATTGCGGTATTATGATCGGGCTACGGTCTAACAGATCCGGGAAGTCTTATTAATTGCCTGTTAGGAGCGTGGGGGGGGGGGGGGGGGGGCGGGATTTTTTTTTGGGGGTACAATATGAGCCCCCCCCGCCGCACCC
>JBLYYR010000260.1:0-25066 GCA_048550195.1 Arenicellales bacterium | reverse complement strand
CCCTGGTAGACAGCATCCTGCGTATCAACAATATTATAGATGCCACTGCAGAGCAGTATATGCCTGCTGTGGCGGTGACCGATTTATCCAATGTTTTCTCTGTAGTCAAATTTTATAAAGCTGCCATGGCTGCTGGCATCAAGCCAGTTCTGGGTTCTGATGTTTGGATTGAACGAGCGGAACAGCCGGGAAAACCCTTTCGCCTGGTTCTGTTGTGCAAGGATGAGAAAGGCTATTGTAACCTGACTCATATGCTGTCAGAGGCTTTTCGTCACGGCCAGCACCTGGGTGGACACGCCTGTATTTCAAAACAGGAAATGGCTGCGCATAGTGATGGCCTGATAGCACTGTCTGCCGCCACTCAGGGAGAGATAGGAAATGCCTTGCTGCATGGTTCAAGCGAACAGGTGGATCAACTGGTGGAAGAATATCTGCAGATTTTCGGTGACTGTTTTTATCTTGAACTACAGCGTACTGGAAGGCCTGGTGATGAAGAGCATGTGGTCAAGGCTATGGATTTGGCAGCACGCCATTCTCTACCCGTGGTGGCGACAAATGATGTCCGTTTCAGGGCGGAGAATGACTTTGAAATTCATGATATACGCGTCTGTATACAGGACAGTCGGGTATTGAATGATCCGCGTCGACCAAAACTCTACAGCAGCCAGCAGTATTTTCGATCATCAGAGGAAATGGCAGGACTGTTTGCGGATATACCGGAAGCGATAGAAAACACTTACCAAATTGCAATGCGCTGCAACTGCCGGCTGACACTGGGTAAAAATTTCATGCCGGAGTTTCCTGTTGCCGAAGGCCAGGATGTCAATCAGGTACTTATTGATGACTCAAATGACGGGCTGAAAGAGATACTGAAAAAAGTTCCGCAAGAAGTTGATCGGGGGCCCTATCAGGAACGTCTTGATATGGAGCTGGATGTGATCACCGGCATGGGTTTTCCCGGCTATTTTCTGATCGTTGCCGACTTTATTCGCTGGGCCAAGGATCATGATATACCCGTCGGGCCGGGTCGTGGTTCCGGTGCCGGATCACTGGTGGCATATTGCCTGGGTATTACCGAACTCGATCCAATTGAACATGGCCTGTTGTTTGAGCGCTTCCTGAATCCGGAACGTGTGTCGATGCCGGATTTCGATATCGATTTCTGTATGGATAAACGTGATCGGGTGATTGAGTATGTTACTCAGCACTATGGTGCCGACAAAGTCTCACAAATTATTACATACGGCACCATGGCTGCGCGCGCGGTGGTACGGGATGTCGGGCGGGTAATGGATGTTGGTTTTGGCTTTGTCGACCAACTGGCCAAGATGATTCCCGGAGAACCGGGAATGACCTTGACGAGGGCGATTGAATCAGAAAAAGAACTGCGTGAAAAAATTGAACAGGATGATGACGTACGTGAACTAATCTCCCGTGCGCGATCACTGGAAGGGATGGCCAGAAATGCCGGCAAGCATGCCGGCGGTGTGGTCATCGCACCTACAGCACTGACAGATTTTACTGCCCTGTATTGTGAGCAGGGTGTCACTCAGATGGTGACCCATCTGGATATGAAGGATGTAGAAGCTGTAGGACTTGTGAAGTTTGATTTCCTGGGTCTGCGGACCCTGACTATCATCGACAACGCATTGAAAACGGTTAACCGCTTCCGCGAGAAGAATGCACAACCACCGATGACACTGGAAGATATTGACCTCAGCGATAAAAAAACATTCAAGTTGATTCAGGCCTGTGGGACTACGGCTGTTTTCCAGCTCGAATCCAGTGGCATGAAAGATGTAATCAAGAAGCTTCAGCCAGATAACTTTGACGATATGGTTGCGGTGGTCGCCTTATATCGTCCGGGGCCTCTGGGCTCGGGCATGGTTGACACCTTCATAGAACGTAAGCACGGGCGTGAAAAAATTATCTATCCGCACCCGTTGCTGGAGGAGGTGCTTAAACCAACCTACGGTGTGATTGTTTACCAGGAACAGGTAATGCAGATCGCACAGATACTTGCCTCGTTCACCTTAGGTGCGGCGGATATGCTGCGTCGTGCAATGGGTAAGAAGATCGCAGAGGAAATGGCAAAACAGCGTAAGAACTTTCAGGCCGGTGCTGAAAAAAATGGTATCGATGCCAGACAGGCAGACAGTATCTTCGATTTAATGGAGGAATTCGCCAAGTATGGTTTCAATAAATCACATTCCGCTGCCTATGCTCTGGTTTCATTCCAGACCGCCTGGTTCAAGGCACATTACCCGGCCATGTTTCTGGCCTCAACCTTGTCGGCAGATATGGAAAAGACCGAAAAAGTCGTTACATTAATAGCCGAATGCCGGGATATGGAGTTAACGGTACAGCCACCGGACGTGAATAGCTCTGGTTTTTCCTTCGAGGCAAGCTCAGAAGATACTATCGTCTATGGTCTTGGTGCGATAAAGGGTATCGGGCAGGCGGCGATAGAAGAAATAACCCGTGCGCGTGAAGAAAAAGGGCAGTTCAGTGACCTGTATGATTTTTGTCGTGCACTGGATTTGAAGAAAGTGAACCAGCGCACTTTAGAGACGCTGATTGGCGCGGGTGCGCTGGATAATATGGGGGTGCACCGCGCAGCCCTGATGGCAAACCTGGCGAATGCCATGTCCCTGTCGGGTCAGGAACTTAGAAATCGTGCAGCCGGACAGGATGACTTATTTGGCAGCAGCGATGAACTGGATCTTGATATTGACTGGATAGAGGTTGCAGAATATTCTGAGGATGAGCGCCTAAAAAGGGAAAAAAAGCATCTGGGGCTGTACCTGACAGGGCACCCGATGAATCAATATCACAAAGAACTGAGTAATTTTATCAGTTGCAGCTTGAGCGATGTTGAGTCGGCAGAGGGAAAGCAGGTGACGATAGCAGGTCTGATTATAGCGATGCGTACACGCAATACGCGTCGTGGTCGTATGGCAATTTTGACACTGGATGACCAGTCTGCCTGGCTGGAAATCCCCATATACTCTGAACTCTATGATAGCAATAAACAATTGTTGCAGGAAGACAGGCTGGTCATCATCAGCGGCAAGGCTGGCTATGACGATTATACTGGCGGTACCCGGGTCACCGCAGAACGTATTCATGACATGGACTCTGCGCGTGAGACTTTTGCTACCGACCTGCGTATTACCTTGAAAAAGAAAGTAGACGACGCCGTTGATAGCCTGCAGGCTGCATTGCAGCCGGTAAAAGGTGGTTCCACACCCGTCATCATTGATTATATGAATGAAGTAGCCAGAGCTAGTATCCATCTGCCACGTGAATGGTGTGTACATCCCTCTGCCAGATTGCTGGATGAATTAAATAAACTCCCAGCCGTCAGTAAGGCCGTATGTGAATACAATGCTGCCGGCGCGCGCATGAATTGAGTGCTACCCTTTATCCCTGGATCGGTATAGCGTTATACTTCCACCCGACTATTTATCTTTACTGCTGGAACTATAGATGAACCTCAACTTTCTCGATTTTGAGCAACCTATCGCCGAACTTGAAGCCAAGATAGACGAATTACGTCATGTTGGCATCACCAGCGATGTCAGTCTAACCGATGAGGTGGCACGTCTGCACAGTAAGAGCATCAAGCTGACAGAATCAATATTTTCCTCATTGACTTCGTGGCAGGTGTCGCAGCTTGCCCGACATCCACAGCGACCCTATACGCTTGAATATATAGACAGGGTATTTACAGATTTTCAGGAATTACATGGCGATCGAATGTTTGCTGATGATTCTGCGATAGTCGGTGGCCTGGCGCGTCTGGAAGGCCGTCCGGTAATGGTGATTGGGCATCAGAAAGGGCGCGACACGAAGGAAAAGGTGTACCGAAATTTTGGCATGCCAAGGCCCGAGGGATATCGCAAAGCGATGAGATTGATGGAGATGGCAGAGCGTTTCCATCTACCCCTGCTGACGTTTATAGACACCCCCGGTGCCTACCCCGGCGTTGATGCAGAAAAACGGGGTCAGAGCGAAGCCATTGCGCGCAATTTGTTTGTTATGTCTGACTTGAAAATCCCCATTATTTCGACGGTGATTGGTGAAGGGGGGTCGGGTGGTGCGCTGGCAATCGGCGTTTGTGACCGTCTTTTGATGTTTCAATATTCGACCTATTCGGTTATTTCACCGGAAGGCTGCTCAACGATCCTGTGGAAGAGTGCTGATAATGCCGCAGATGCGGCAGAAGTAATGGGATTGACTGCACAGCGCCTGCAGGAGCTTGGCCTGATAGATGAGATAATCGAGGAACCGTTGGGCGGTGCGCACCGTGACGCTGATCTGGCCGCTGATAACCTGCGCAAGGCACTGCTGAAAAATCTCGATGCACTGGATGCGATGACAATACCTGAGCTGCAGGAAAAACGTTATCATCGTTTACGCCAGTACGGTGTCGATAATTTCCAGGAATAGCGCCGCAGTCAGGCGATAAATGTCTGCGCCTGCTAATTTCTCTGCCGCCAGTCTCAGGCAGGTTCTGCATGATCAGCTTTTTGTAGAAAAGAACCGTGCTGTCTACGTTGCCTTTAGTGGCGGTCTGGACTCGCATGTTCTATTGCATGCACTTGCCGGTTTGGCATCTGATTACCCATTCTCGCTAAAAGCCATCCACATTGACCATTCTCTGCAGCTGCAATCAGCTGCCTGGGCAGACCACTGTCAGCAGGTGTGTGATAGCTTGTCTGTGCCGCTTACTATCAGAACGCCTGGCATAAATCAGAAAAAGGGCGAGAGCCTTGAGGCGGCGGCCAGGGATGCGCGCTATGCTGCATTGGCTGAATGCCTGCCGGAAGGCGGTTTGTGCATGACTGCTCAGCACAGGAATGATCAGACCGAAACGCTATTGCTGCAGCTGCTGCGGGGTGCAGGGGTGCATGGGCTGGCGGCAATGCCAGCCAGTAAAAACTTTGCTATGGGTCGATTGCTCAGGCCGCTATTGGCATTTTCGCGCGAAGACCTGCTGGAGTATGCCAACAGACACCGGCTGGTCTGGATAGAAGACCCGAGTAATCAGGACAATAGGTTCGATAGAAACTTTCTGCGCAATGAAGTATTGCCTGTTTTACGAGAGCGTTGGCCAGGGATGGATAAGAGCCTGTCGCGAAGTTCGCGTCACGCGGCCTCGGCGGCGACCATGCTGGATGGTTTAGCCAGCTCGGATCTACTTTCCTGCAAGGTCGCCAGTAACCATTTCTTCCCTCCATGCATTGCCTGTCTGAATGCCTCCTTGCTGGCCGGGATGTCACCCGTGCACCGTGCAAATGCGCTGCGCTACTGGGTGCGGGTGAATGGCTTGCCGGTACCCGGTGATGAGCGGATTCAAACCCTGAGCCAGCTACTTGAGGAATCATCAGCTAAAGGCAGTGTGAACTGGCCTGGAGGCGTAATCAGGCTGGATAACAATATGCTGTGGTTATGTGATAAGCCCGATGACGTCCAGGCTGTCGATGGATTTCTGGACTGGATTCTGCCAGACCCTCTACAAATTCAGAATTTACAACTGCAGGCAACAAAGGTGAGGGGAGAAGGGCTGGCAAAATCCCGGCTCGAAGGTCTTGTCTTACGGGCTGGTTTTCGCCACGGAGGTGAACAGTGTCGTATGCCTGGCGATCACGGCAGCAAGCCTCTAAAGACGCTATTCCAGGATCTTTCCATAGCCTCATGGATGCGTGACAGCGTACCGCTGATTTTCCTCGATGACGAACTGGTAGCCGTATCATCTTTCTGGAGCCATCCCCATTACTTACCCGCCCCGGACGAAGAGGGCTACGTATTTTCGGTTCACTATATAAGGCCTGATAACGAATAAAAGCGTCAAAATAAAAACCTCCTTCCACAGAGGACACGGAGGATACAGAAGACACAGAAATTTTTTTGTTGGCATGTTCCTGATCAAAAATTGGAGTTGAGGCTGAAGCCCGGTGATGCATTACATTTAGCAGAGTTACCTTTTTCTGCGAGCCCCCTGTGTCCTCTGCGGTAAAAAAAGACTTTGAACCTGAAACTAATGTTCTGATTGTGAAGTGTGGGCGGCTTTGGTATGCTTTTCTCCCGTTCGGGGAACAGTCCCCGCACACTAACCCCTGAACGGTGAAATGACGAAATTTATCTTTATTACTGGCGGTGTTGTTTCCTCTCTGGGTAAAGGCATCGCAGCGGCATCCCTGGCTGCTATTCTGGAAGCCCGTAACCTTAAAGTCACCATGTTGAAGCTGGATCCGTATATAAACGTTGATCCCGGAACCATGAGTCCTTTTCAGCATGGTGAAGTATTTGTCACCGTCGATGGTGCTGAAACGGATCTTGACCTCGGCCACTACGAACGTTTTATCCGTACGACGATGACCCGCAAGAACAATTTCACTTCCGGGCGGGTGTATGAACGTGTTATCAGTAAAGAGCGTAAAGGAGATTATCTTGGTGGAACGGTTCAGGTCATTCCGCATATTACCGATGAGATCAAGCTTCTGGTCGAGCGGGGTGCTGAAGGGGCCGATATTGCTCTGGTCGAGATAGGCGGAACCGTTGGTGATATCGAGTCACTGCCATTTCTGGAAGCTATTCGTCAGATGGGTATTGAGAAAGGCCGTGATAATGTGGCCTATATTCATTTGACCCTGGTGCCCTGGATTGCGGCCGCAGGCGAGCTAAAGAGTAAGCCTACGCAGCATTCGGTGAAAGAACTGCGCAGTATAGGCATTCAGCCGGATGTCCTGATCTGCCGAAGTGAGCGGGAAATCCCAGATAACATGCGGAAAAAAATTGCCCTGTTTACCAATGTCGCTGTTGATGCTGTCATCTCAGCCTATGATGTTGACAGTATTTACAAGATCCCATTATCGCTGCATCAGCAGAACCTGGATGCAATTATTGCGCGTCAGTTTAATCTGGATGTGCCTGATGCAGATCTTTCAGAGTGGGACCAGGTGGTTTACAACCTGGAACATCCTGAGTCGTCTGTGACGATAGGCATGGTGGGAAAATATGTCGATCTTACGGAGTCGTATAAGTCACTGTCTGAAGCACTGATACATGCCGGCATCCATACCCGTACAAAGGTCAATATTCGCTATTTTGATGCCGAGGAACTGGAGGAAAATGGGACTGACGGTCTTTCTTCAGTTGATGCAATTCTGGTGCCCGGTGGGTTTGGTTTACGCGGAATAGAAGGCAAGATTGCTGCCGTACAATATGCCCGCGAAAATAAAGTACCCTACCTTGGCATTTGCCTGGGTATGCAGGCGGCTGTGATTGAATATGCGCGTAACATCGCAGGCATGTCGAATGCGCACAGCACCGAGTTTAATCACGATACGCCTTTTCCGGTAATCGCGATGATTACGGAATGGCAGGATGCTGACGGTACGCTTCAAATAAGAGATAAGAGCAGTGATATGGGTGGCACCATGCGTCTTGGCGGCCAGGATTGTCTGATAAAGAAGGACAGTCTGATACATGATTTATATCAAAAAGATATCATCCACGAACGTCATCGCCACCGTTATGAATTTAATAACTCCTATCGGGATAAACTGGAACAGGCAGGTCTAATCCTGTCCGGTACATCTACTGATGGGGAGCTGGTCGAGGTCATAGAGCTATCTGATCATCCCTGGTTTGTCGGCTGCCAGTTTCACCCGGAATTTACTTCATCACCCCGCGATGGCCACCCGTTATTCAAAGGCTTCATACTTGCTGCCGGCACAATTCATAAACAACATGAAAGCGATCAAGGGAGTGGCTGTTGATGCAACTGCTTGATTTTCATGCAGGCCTGCAGCATCCTTTTTTTCTTATTGCCGGACCCTGCGTGGTTGAATCAGAACAGTTAGCCGTCGATACAGCCGGAGCACTGGCTGATATGACCGCTGAGTTGGGCATACCCTTTATTTTCAAGTCATCCTATGACAAGGCAAACCGGACCTCCGGCCAGTCCTATCGTGGCATGGGGATCGACGAGGGACTTAAAATTCTCGATCACGTTCGTCAGCAAACCGGGGTGCCGGTACTCACGGATGTGCACAGCGCAGCAGAGGTCAAGACGGTTGCAGAAGTCGTCGATGTCCTGCAGACCCCGGCTTTTCTCTGTCGTCAGACTGATCTAATTGAAGCCGTCGGCGCCTGCGGCAAACCGGTCAACATTAAAAAAGGGCAGTTCCTGTCGCCGCAGGAAATGACTCAGGTGGCCAGCAAAGCGATAGCCGCCGGTGGTAAAGGAAAGGTTATGGTCTGTGAACGTGGTGTAAGCTTTGGTTATAACAACCTGGTCGTCGATATGCGCTCACTGGCGATCATGCGAAATACCGGCTGCCCGGTGGTCTTTGATGTCACGCACTCTGTACAGCAACCTGGCGGCCAGGGCACACATTCAGGTGGCAACCGCGAGTACATTCCTGTGCTGGCCCGAGCCGCCATAGCAGCGGGTGTGTCGGGGTTATTCATGGAAACACACCCTGATCCGGATAAAGCCCTCAGTGATGGACCTAACTCCTGGCCGCTGGCCCGCATGAAAGAATTGCTGCAACACCTGCAGGATGTCGATCAGGCAACCAAGGCCCGGGCATTCGAAGAGCAGTTGTAGGTTTTCACCACTGAGGACAGGGAGGACACAGAGATTTTAGTGTTCGTTCGTTGCTTCTCTGCGTCTTTTGTATAGTCGAAAAGCATTTTTTGTGCACATAGCTACAGGGCAATCATCTTTTTTTCTCTGTGACCCCGGGTTCTCTTTGGTAAATAATCTTTTAAGCCTTCAGGCATTGCGGTAAAATTATCAGCTGACTTTCGGTTAATCACATGAAGCCTGCCTCCTGCAATACAGGATCAAACGTTCTCCAGGGAAAAACTAATGAGCAAAATCACTAATATTATCGCCCGTGAAATTCTTGATTCACGCGGCAATCCGACCATAGAAGCCGATGTGGTACTTGCTTCAGGCATCACAGGCAGGGCTGCGGTGCCGTCAGGTGCCTCTACCGGTGAGCATGAGGCGGTCGAATTGCGTGATGGCGACCCGAAGCGGTATCAGGGCAAGGGTGTTCTGAAGGCGGTTGCCAACGTCAACGGTGAAATTGAGGATGCTCTGATGGGGCATGAAGTTACTGACCAGCGTGCAATAGATGACAGGCTGATTGCTCTTGATGGGTCTGAAAACAAAGGCAGGCTAGGTGCGAATGCTACATTGGCGGTATCTCTGGCGGTGGCTCATGCTGCAGCGAATGATGCACATCACCCGTTGTATCGTTATCTTGGAGGCGAGTCAGCGACCAATCTTCCTGTACCAATGATGAACATCATCAATGGTGGCTCGCACGCTGATAATAGCGTAGACCTGCAGGAGTTCATGATCATCCCTGCCGGCGCGCCAAGTTTCTCTGAAGCATTGCGTTACGGTACCGAAGTTTTTCATAGTCTAAAGTCTGTCCTCAGCAAGCGAGGCCTGAATACGGCAGTTGGTGATGAGGGTGGTTTTGCACCGGACCTTTCTTCGAATGAAGAGGCCATCGCCGTTATTCTCGAATCGATAGAAATGGCAGGTTATCGACCAGGTGAGGATATCTACCTCGGTATCGACGCGGCAAGTTCTGAATTCTTTGATATGGGGCAATATGACCTGAAAGGTGAAGGACGCGTTCTTGATGCGGCTGGCATGAAGAGCCTGCTGGCCGACTGGGTCAGTCGCTACCCGATCGTCAGCATTGAAGATGGCATGGATGAAAATGACTGGTCAGGCTGGGCCGAACTGACTCATGAGATTGGCAGCCAGTGCCAGCTCGTTGGCGATGACCTGTTCGTCACCAATACAAAAATGCTGCAGCGTGGCATCAAAGAAAAGTCCGCCAATGCTATCCTGATTAAGGTAAATCAGATCGGCACACTCAGTGAAACACTGGATGCCATCAGCATGGCACAGGAAGTGGGCTTTGGTGTCATTGTTTCGCACCGTTCAGGTGAAACAGAAGACACCACCATTGCAGACCTGGCCGTAGCTACATCGGCAGGTCAGATCAAAACCGGCTCTCTGTCACGCTCTGACAGGATTGCCAAGTATAACCAGTTGTTACGCATAGAGGCGCAGCTGGGTGATCGCGCTGTCTACCCTGGCAGGGCAGCGATTATCGGCTTATCATAAGAACTCAATTGAGCACTACAGGAGACAGGAGATATTGAAGCTTCTGCTGGCATCTGGAATTGTACTGGCTATTTTACTTGCCTATACGCTTGCCCTCGGAAAAGGCGGTCTGCTAGATATCTGGAATATGAAGCGTGATATCGCTATTCAACAGGAGCAGAATGAACGTCTGCAGCAGCGCAATCGTGAACTGGCAGGAGAAATTGTTAATCTGCAGAAGGGGACGGAGGCGATAGAAGAGAGAGCGCGCAGCGACCTGGGGTTGATACGGTCTGATGAAATTTTCGTGCAAATTATTGAATGACTTCAAGATTCAAGATGTTGCGTTAATTCTAATACCGCCCAGCCGTCCAGTGCTCGACAACCCAAAAGGGGATGAGGGACCAAAGACTAAGGACCAAAGACCACTACTGTCCCATAAACTTTCCATTGTCATTTTGATTCTGTACACGCATCAGGCAAACAGCATAAATACTCTCCTCTCGCAGAACGCAGGGAAAGCAAAAGAATGAACATTTTGATTAACAGGAAAAAAGCCTTTGATCTCCCTGCGTCCCCGCGCCCCCGCGAGAGATTTCTTTTTTTTCTTCAGGTTTGAGAATGCTGTTTTTCATGTCTCCAAAGCCTTAAGTTTCCGTAAAAGCAGCACTATCAACACTTGCTCATCGATTGATATTTCTTTGTGGGACAGCAAAGACCAAAGACTAATAAAGCGTCATTCCGGCATCTTTCTAGCCGCAATCCATTCATTTTTATGAGAGACTATTTTTCTTTTTTGATATCCAAAACTGAATAGGGCTGATCACCCATCGTCAGTTTTTCACCATCTGCTGAGTACAGTCTGAGATCCAGATTTTCGTCTATAGTTTTAGTTTGTAATACCGCCTGCAAATACTGGGTTGAATCGCTAATGGCTGACTGAACTACGGTGCCGACTGCTTTTTCCGGCTGGCCGGCAATATAAATCTTGTCAGTGGGCTGTGCCTGTTCTTTACTGTCCGTTTTTACCACATACATGCGCTGTTTGATTTTTCCCAGGTAATGCACTCTGGCGACGATTTCCTGCCCCGGGTAACAGCCTTTTTTGAAGTTTACTGCACCGATCAGGTCGAGATTGATCATTTGTGGTACGTAAGCTTCCTGGGTGGCCAGGACTACAGCGGGAATACCTGATTGTATGTCCGCCAGTGTCCAGTCATTGCGATCTGTTGCCGCATCTGTATCAATTTTCGTTGTGTCGCCTATATACAGGAAACGGCCCGATTCATGGTCTAGAGTAAGCAGGAAATTATCGCCATCTCTACTGAGTTTTCCGTTTTCTGTCACCTGTGTGACTGCAAGGTCTGGCAGGTTTCCAGCTGCGTGCAGAATGCCGAGGATGGTCGTGTTCTCATCCTGTTGAGTAATCGTCACATCATCACGCATCACAAACATTCTCAGGCGAGGTAAAACTTTATCGCTCACCTCTGCAGGTAGGATAAGCAGGAACTCATTCTCACCTAGCCTGGCAATGGTCATGAATGCCAGTGAGCGTCCTTTTGGTGTGCAGTAGCCACTGTATTGCCAGTTATCTACTGGTAAATTAGCCAGGTCATTGGTGAACTGGGCATGCAGGAACTTTGTCGCGTCATTGCCTGTAACGCGCAGGGATGTTAAATCATCCAGCCTGATTATCTTTATCGGGGTTTCATCTTTCATTTGCTTTTATTTCCGTGTCTCTTGGAGTATGTCTTGGCTTGGTGATAGGATTGTAAAGGAAACCAATGCAGACAAACACTGTCCAACGTTGTGAATTCAGACATGGAAAACGTACAATGCTGATTTACTACTGGCAAAAAAATCGACTATGAAGAAAGCTGGCCAGCGTCCCGTCTATCTAAATCTATTTCAGATACGTTTGCCTCACGGCGGATTACTGTCCATCGTTCATCGCCTTACTGGTGTTTTACTGGTATTTTCAATTCCCGTTTTCATCTACACCTTACAGTTACTTAATGATGGCGCGGACGGGTATACTCAAGCCCTGTCTCTATTGCAAAGCTTCCCCGGAAAGGTTCTTAGCAGCTTGATTGTCTGGGTGCTGATACAGCATTCTCTCAGTGGCGTCAGGCATCTACTGATGGATATGGGATTTAGCTATGATAAGAATATTGCGCGTAAAACGGCCGATGCCACCTTTTTACTAAGTTTACTGTTGACCATTTTGACTGGAGTGTTGATATGGCGGTAAGCGTGAGTGAACGCGGAAGCCTGCATTCCGGTCTGGGCGAATGGGTGGTACAGCGGCTGACTGCTGTGTATATGCTGCTCTATATCGTGATTACACTAACAGGATTTTATATTTCACCGGTTTCCAGTCATGCTGACTGGCTGTCGCTTTCGTCGGGCCTGCTGTTTCAAATCACCTTGTTGTTGTTCATTTTCAGCCTGCTGGCACATGCATGGTTGGGATTAAATAGTGTGTTTCTTGATTATATACATCTATGGGGTCTGCGGTTTTTATTGCAGATAATCGTCGTTGCTACGATGCTTGCCGCTGGACTATGGGCACTACTGGTCATAATGGTATGACTCATAACATAGAAAAAAGGCGCTTTGATTGTCTCGTGATTGGTGCCGGGGGGGCGGGCCTGCGCGCTGCGCTACAACTGGCACAGGCTGATATGCACGTTGCGGTCGTTTCAAAAGTTTTTCCTACTCGCTCACATACCGTCGCCGCACAGGGCGGTATGAATGCAGCGTTGGGCAATGTCACACCTGACAACTGGCACTGGCATATGTACGACACGGTAAAAGGCAGTGATTTCCTTGGTGACCAGGATGCGATTGAATATATGTGTCGTGCCGCTTCGCGGCTGGTGATTGAACTCGAGCATTTCGGCGTTCCATTTACTCGACTTGATAATGGGCGTATTTATCAGCGTCCGTTTGGCGGACAGAGTCAGAACTATGGTGGCGAGCAGTCCGCACGTACCTGTGCCGCAGCTGATCGTACCGGTCATGCCATTTTACAATCACTTTATCAGCAGAATTTGCGCTCACAAACACATTTCTTCGATGAATATTTTGCAACTGATCTACTTATGTCTGATGAAGGGACGACACAGGGGGCAATGGTGATTGATATTGAGTCTGGCGAGCCATTGATTATAGAAGCCAAAACAACTTTATTAGCCACCGGCGGCTCGGCACGAATTTTTCGTACCAGCACCAATGCAATGATCAATACCGGTGACGGCATGGCGATGGCGTTACGCGCTGGATTGCCGTTACAGGACATGGAGTTTGTACAGTTTCACCCTACCGGCATTGCGGGACTGGGTATGCTGATTTCTGAAGCAACACGAGGTGAGGGGGGGTATTTAATCAATAAGGATGGTGAGCGCTTCATGCAGCGATATGCTCCGCATGCACTTGACCTGGCCTCGCGCGATGTTGTTTCCCGAGCCATTGCGACTGAAATCCGCGAAGGCAGAGGCTGTGGAGTAAATGCCGATCATGTACTGCTGCAATTACACCATCTTGACCCGGATATTGTGAAAAGCCGGTTGCCGGGTATCCGTGACATGTCACTCCGTTTTACCGGTGTCGACCCGGTTGATGCTCCAATTCCGGTTTTTCCGACAGCGCATTATACGATGGGGGGTATACCGACCAATAGAATGGGGCAGGTCGTCGCGCCACTGCGCCATGCACCGGAAGAGCCGCAGCAGGGGCTTTATGCCATTGGCGAATGTGCCTGTGTATCCGTGCATGGTGCGAACCGCCTGGGTGGAAATTCCCTGCTCGATATAGTTGTGTTTGGCCGTGCGGCAGGTAATCACATCATCGAGTTTCTAACGGACAACCGGTTTCATACACCGCTCAGTGATGCGTCGATAGAGCGGGCAATGAGCCATATTCAACGCTGGGACAAAAAAGGGCAAGGTGAATCAGTCGCTGACATGACAAACCAGATGCGCGCACTGATGGAACAGTATTGTGGTGTATTTCGTACACAGGAAGTGCTTGATGAAGGCGTAGAAAAAATACGTGCACTGGTCGCCCGCCTGGTAGATGTGCGACTCGGTGATCAGAGCAAGGTGTTCAATACCGCACGATTTGAGGCCTTTGAACTTGAAAACCAGCTCGAAGTTGCGATGGCAACCATGTTGTCTGCAGCGGCACGTACAGAAAGCCGGGGCGCACATTCACGGCTGGATTTTCCCGATCGAGATGATCGTGAGTGGATGAAGCATACGCTGTATTTCAATCGCGATAACGGTGTGCTGGACTACAAACCGGTACGTACCCAGCCCTTGTCAGTAGACTCCTTTCCACCAGTAGAGCGAGTGTATTGAGGTGATTCGCTTCTCCATCTACCGCTACAACCCGGATAAGGATAGCAAACCTTACATGCAGGACTACCAACTGGATGAGTCAAAGCTTGAAGGTCGACAAATGCTGCTTGATGCTATCCTGCTTTTGAAGGAACAGGATGAAAGTCTGTCATTCCGGCGCTCATGTCGCGAAGGCGTTTGCGGCTCGGATGCAATGAATATTAACGGCAGCAATGGGCTGGCCTGTATTACGCCATTGAGTTCGCTGAAGCAGCCTATCAAGTTAAACCCGCTGCCGGGCATGCCAGTGATTCGTGACCTGATTGTTGATATGGAACCGTTTTACCGTCAGTACCGTACTATAAAGCCCTGGTTAATAAACGATGAACCGGAGCCGGAAATCGAACACCTGCAGTCGGATGAAGACAGGAAGAAGCTGGACGGGCTTTATGAATGCATCCTCTGTGGCTGCTGTTCAACTGCCTGCCCATCATTCTGGTGGAATCCGGACAAGTATCTGGGGCCTGCCGCTTTACTGCAGTCATACCGCTTTCTTGTTGATTCCCGCGATAAGGCGACCAATGAGCGTCTTGATGAACTGGAAGATCCCTTTCGCCTGTTTCGTTGCCATAGCATCATGAATTGTGTTGAGGCCTGTCCACGGGACCTGAACCCGGCGCAGGCCATTCACAACATACGCAAAATGCTGCTGAACCGGGCAACCTAGCGGAGTGTTTTTCTTCAAACAACATAATACACTACACTTATGATGACCCAGGTTCCGGGTAGGTTGCGCTGGCAATGTCGGCGCGGCATGTTAGAGCTGGATGTGATCCTTAATCATTTTGTTGATCAACATTGGCAGAGTCTGGATAATCGGCTTAAAGCCGAATTGGAGCAGCTGCTGTGTTGTTCGGACCAGCAATTACAGAAATGGCTTTGTGAAGGCAGGGAGGCCGACAATGAAGTCTATAATATCGTCAACAGAATACGGCAAACGAATAGTCATTCGTCCAGCTAGATCACGGTTCCTTTTGTTGCTGATTACCAGTCTGCATGCAGCGGCATTCCTGCTGCTATTTTTTATCGATCTTGATTTCCTGTTGCTGCTGATTGTTGCTGGATTGATAGCTTTCAGCTTACGCCAGCTAATTCTTTCAGGAAATACAACCACTCATGGACTTAGTCTGCAGCTGGGTGAGTCGCTGTTGTTTCAAAATGATGAAAATTCAGACTGGCAGGAAGCGGAGGTTCTTGAGAGTTTTGCTAGTCGCTGGCTGATTGTTTTAAGAATCAGGGTTCTTCTTGATTCGAAACAATATTCATTGCTGTATGCAACAGACTCAATAAACAGCCTGTTTTTCAGGCGGCTGGTAGTTTATTTAAATAATGAGCCAGAGGCTCCTTAAGGAGCCTCTGGCTTGTATAAGTCCGTCTCCAGCGATAGGAATATCAATCGATGAGTAAGTGTTGATAGCGCTGCTTTTACGGGTGCTTAAGGCTTCAGAGACATAAAAAACAACTATTGTACCTTACGGTATCCCTTATTCAGATGGGTAGTTGTCGGGAATCAGTGTTGTATTTACCTGCACCAGAGAAGGATCTGCCTCGGGATAATCTCGCGTAAAATGCAGGCCACGACTTTCCTTGCGTATTTGCGCACTACGTATTGTCAGGTCTGCAATAACTGCCAGGTTACGTAATTCAAGCAGGTTGTTGTCTACCTTGAAGCGGCTATAGAACTCCTCAATTTCATCTTTCAGCAGTTCAATGCGATTCTGTGCACGTTGCAGGCGTTTGCTGGTTCTGACTATACCGACATAGTCCCACATGAAACGGCGCAGCTCATCCCAGTTATGCGACACTACTACCTGTTCATCCGGGTCGGTGACCTGGCTTTCATCCCATTGTGGCAGATCGGGAATGGGGGAAGGGGGTTGCTTAAGGCTTCCTAATATTGAAAGGCTGGCTGACTGGGAGAAGACCAGGCATTCAAGTAGCGAGTTGCTTGCCAGACGATTTGCTCCATGCAGCCCGGTGCAGGTGCATTCACCAATGGCATAGAGGTCATCAACGTCTGTTTTACCATTTAGATCTGTGATCACACCACCACAGGTATAGTGTGCCGCCGGTACTACCGGGATAGGGCTGCTGGTGATGTCCATGCCGAACTTCAGACAGCGTGCATAGATAGTTGGGAAATGCTCAATAATGAAATTGTGGTCACGGTGACTGATATCAAGATAGACTGAGTCCAGGCCACCTTTTTTCATTTCATAGTCAATTGCTCGCGCGACAATATCGCGGGGAGCCATTTCAGCTCTCTCATCGTGGTGCTGCATAAAACGCGTCCCGTCCGGCAGCAATAAATACGCGCCTTCTCCGCGCAGGGCTTCAGATATCAGAAATGACTTTGCATCCGGGTGGTAGAGACAGGTCGGGTGAAACTGCACAAACTCCATATTCGAAACACGGCAGCCGGCACGCCAGGCCATGGCGATGCCATCACCTGTCGATGTATCCGGGTTGCTAGTGTAAAGATATACCTTAGATGCTCCCCCTGTAGCCAATACTGTACTGGCGGCACCGACAGACATGATTTCGCCATTTCTCTGGTTTAGAATATAGGCACCGATACAGCGGTCTTTCGATCTGTCCAGTTTGCGGCTGGTAATCAAATCGATGGCTATTGCGTGCTCGAACAGGTGTATGTTGGGGTGATTGCGTGCTTTTTGCTCCAGTGTGGTCTCTATAGCCTTGCCAGTGGCATCTGCTGCATGGATTACACGTCGATGACTGTGTCCGCCCTCGCGGGTCAAATGGTAGTGTCTGCCATCAATATTGAGACTGAAACCTACTCCCTGATCTATTAGCCACTGGATATTTTCAGGGCCATGTTTGATTACGTAATCTACCGTGTCCGGATCGCAAAGTCCCGCACCGGCATCAAGTGTGTCCTGTTTATGGGACTGTATGGAATCATTGTCACCCAGCACAGCAGCGACACCGCCCTGGGCGTAATAGCTGGATCCTTCATGCAACTGGCCTTTTGATACGACAGCGACTGAAGCCCTGTCAGCAAGTCGCAAAGCCAGACCGAGGCCCGCCAGGCCACTGCCAATTATCAAAACATCAAAATGCCTGTTTACCATCGTTACTGTATGTTTAATTATGATTCGTTAAGGGAATTTCTTAAAATTCTCGTTATTCCGAGGTGCCTCTGAGGACGCAATCTCCAGACGATTGAATGTATAGAGATGCACTATAAATGCCAATGAATTATAACCTGTAATTTTCTTGCTATATAAAATTTTATGACATTACTGTTGAAACCATGCATGTTATAGTCTGCGAGGTTTATCTAAAGCATAAACAAAGCTAAGATCCGGTCAGTTTACAATCTGGTTTTTTTCCTGAACAGAGAACTTTTACACAATAATAATGTCACAAAAGGCAGTACAAAAGATTACTATTTACTGGCATAACGTCAAGTGCAGGCTTGCAGATGTCTGAAGAAACACCGGACATAGTGCTGGTCAGGAGAACTCAACAGGGCGATCAGGCAGCTTTTGGATTGCTGGTAGAAAAATACCAGCATCGTCTGGCCAAGCTGGTCAGCCGATATATTTATGATAGTTCTGAAGTGGAAGATGTATGTCAGGAAGCGCTGATCAAGGCTTATCGTGCTATTGGTAATTTTCGTGGTGAAAGTGCTTTCTACACATGGCTTTACCGTATTGCAGTAAACACAGCAAAGAATTATCTGATTTCGCAGGGGCGCAGACCACCAAAAACAGATATTGATGCTGAAGATGCGGTTCAAATTGATTCCGGCGCTGCCATGCGGGAAATTGGAACCCCGGAAGCAAATGCGTTAACAAGGGAGCTGGCGGAGACGGTAACGCGTGCAGTAGAACAATTGCCTGAGGACCTGAAATTGGCAATAAGCTTACGCGAAATCGAAGGATTGTCCTATGACCAGATCGCTGAAGTCATGGACTGTCCGATAGGAACTGTCCGGTCGAGAATATTCAGGGCACGAGATGCCATCGACCGGGAATTGAAACCGTTGCTCGAGTGAGAAATGAGATGAAAGAGAGCGTATCATGTTTTATAGATGGTGAACTGGATCAGGATGCAACTGAGCAGTTGATCAGCAAGCTGTGCGAGGACAATGATCTTCGTCGGCAGTGGCGTCGATTTAATACCTATAGATCAGCCATTCGGGATGAACTCTCGCCTGTTCTTTCTGCTGGCTTTAGTGACCGTGTTGTTCAGGCTTTGGCAAATGAGCCTGTACAGCTAGCACCTGCTTCCCTGCCTAAACGTACACGATTGCGCGGACCGTTAGCCGGCCTTGCTGTGGCGGCATCGCTGGTAGGCATTGCCATATTGCTGCAGAAGCCTGTTATTCAGGATTCACAGGAAAATGAGGCTTCTACTGTTGCTGAACTCTCCTCGCCTGTCATCGAATCTCTACCAGTGCAGGATTCACCAATCGGCAAGAATCAGGAATATGATCTGATTGTTGCTAATAGCAAAAATGAAAATGTTCGGGAAAGAATAAATCGCCTACTGGTTGAACACAATGAATATAATCCTGCAAGTGACATGACGGGTATATGGTCCTATTCACGTTTTGTTGGACATAACCCCAGTACCGACTCGCATTAATGAAATCTACGCTGCATCTCCTGCTGCTGGTTTATCTGGCCATGACGCCCAATGCCCTGGCAGAAGATCAGAGCATGCATTTGTTAAAAAAAATGAATCACGCTGCAAACAACGTCAACTATGATGGTGTTTTTTTACATATTGATGAGAAACATATACACACTCTACGCGTTATCCATAAAGTACAAAATGGTTCTGTACATGAACGCCTGTATGCCTTAAACGGGGTGCCACGCGAAGTCATCAGAGATGCCGAAAGGGTGTGGTGTTTCATGCCTGAAAAGCAAATGGGTCATGCAGGGCTACGCTCTGATAAGAAGACCGGGTTCCCGGGCTTCATGGTTAATAATCTCACTGTGCTGGCTAAGAATTATATTATTTCTACGGGTGGGCTTGATAGAATTGCAGACAGAGCCGCTACCCGGTTACAGATACTTCCGCGTGATGACCTTCGATATGGCTATGAGCTATGGGCTGATGAGAAAACTGGCTTACTGTTGAAATCTGCATTGATAGACAATGCCAGCAGCGTAATTGAGCAGTATATGTTTGCCATGATTGAAATTGGTGGTGATATTCCTGATTCAGCATTATTGCCAATGACGAAAAAGGATGCACTTGAATGGCATAGCAATAAGAAGCCAGCTGTCTACACACCGATTAAAAATTCTGACTGGCAGTTTTCAGCCTTGCCGAAAGGTTACAGGCTGGTCAACATTTTTCAGCGATCAATGCCGATGGATACTCAGGCGCTTGAGCATATGATTTTAAGTGATGGCCTGGCGGGAGTGTCGGTATTCATAGAAAAAATGAACGACCCCACATCTGAAGTCGGCGTAGACCAAATGGGCGCAGTCAATTCCTATACACGTGTCATTGATGAGTACCTGATTACAGCTATAGGTGAAGTGCCTGAGGCCGCTATAATGGCAATTGGTAATGCCTTAGAACGTAAACCCTGATGGAACTCTGAAGAAAATGGATCTGGTTGAAGAGCAAGGAGTTGTTGTTTCCCTGCAGGGGCGGTATGCAAGTATTTCTTCTCTCACACAATCAGGTGGCTGCCAGTCCTGCACATCCAAAGGCATATGTGGGTCAGCACTTATGCAGCCTCTATTTGGTGGCAAGCAGCGCTTGCTTGTTGCTGAAAACTCTATAAACGCGAGACCCGGAGACCAGGTAACGATAGGCCTGAACAGAATAGCGTTGGTACTTTCTTCGTTGATGGTCTATCTGTTCCCATTATTGATGCTGATACTTGGTGCAATAACAGGTGAAGCAATTGCCAATAGTGCTGGTATTGAAAATGCTGAATTTGTCTCTATATTATCTGCATTGGGAAGTGCTTTGCTGGCGTTTATAGGCGTCAGCCGAATTGTAAGATCACGCTATTTTTCGACATTATTTCAGCCTGTTGTGCTTGATTTTAAATAAGCTATCACAATTTTTCTTTTTTTCGTTTTATGAATTACATTTTCAATTCCGATTTTGTTGCTTCGAGGGTTAACCCATGAAAAAACTGTTAATACTGCCAACACTATTCCTGCTAACTGCATTTATGGCAGTTATAGCTAACGCCAATTCACTGCCTGATTTTGTGGGTCTGGTTGAAGAACAGGGTAAGGCTGTTGTAAATATCAGTACAAAACAGAATGGGAAACCTTCGATGTTGGGTCATGGTGAATTGCAGATGCCTGAAATTCCCGAAGATAGCCCCTTCTATGAATTCTTCGAAAAGTTTTTTGGTCAGATACCACAGTCTCCGCATGGAGAAGACCAGCAGCCCAGTGTCAGGTCTCTGGGCTCAGGCTTTATTATTTCTGCAGATGGTTATGTGCTGACATCTGCGCATGTGGTTGAGAATGCTGATGAAATAATTGTCCGCATGACAGACAGGCGAGAAATGCTGGCAAAAGTAATCGGCAGCGATAAACGCAGTGACGTTGCTTTGTTAAAAGTTGATGGAAAAAACTTGCCTTTTTTGACACCGGGTAAACCCGATGAACTAAAAGTTGGAGAATGGGTGCTGGCAATCGGTTCACCGTTCGGCTTTGAAAACACAGCTACTGCCGGTATCGTGTCGGCCAAGGGCAGAAGTCTGCCAAACGAAAATTATATCCCTTTCATTCAATCAGATGTGGCAATTAACCCTGGTAATTCGGGTGGCCCATTATTCAACATGAATGGCGAGGTTGTAGGGATCAATGCCCAGATATACAGCCGTTCCGGTGGTTACATGGGGTTGGCATTTTCTGTTCCAATCGATCTGGCGATACAGGTCGCCGATCAACTGCGTGATGGCGGTAAAGTTAAACGCGGCTGGCTTGGTGTGACTATCCAGAATGTAAATCGTGAGCTGGCAGAAGCACTTGACATGGAAAAGCCATTCGGTGCGCTGGTTTCTTCTGTCCTCCCGGACAGCCCCGCATCAAAATCAGACTTGCAGGTACAGGATGTGATAGTTGAATATAATGGCAAACCCGTCAGACGTTCTTCAGACCTGCCATTTTATGTTGGACGCACAAAAGTCGGGACAGCTGCAAGCTTGAAGGTTATACGCGGTGGAAAGTCACGAAATGTGAAGGTAACTATAGGTCAACTCCCGGAAACTGATACCGCTGCTCTGGATACGAAAAAACCTGAATCGATAAATGATGCATCTGGTCTACTCGGTATGAATGTACGGGATTTGTCCAAAGAGGAGAAAAAACAGCTGGACCTGGATTATGGTGTTCTTGTGGTGCAGCTTAAAGCTAACTCGGCTGCGGCAAATGCAGGGATTAAAAAGGGTGATGTGCTGCTTTTGTTAAATAAGAAAAAGATCAAAAATTCCAGGACGTACAGGGCTATTGCTGAATCACTGGAGGCAGGCCGGTCTACTGCAGTATTGGTAAGACGAGGCCAGGGTTCTCAGTTTCTTGTGCTAAAGCCTTGAGGGTTTATCCATAAATTATCCTCTCGAGAGGAATCACTTTCCTCCCGGAGCCTTCAATAGCGTATAATTTCCATTTTTATATATGGGGGCCTGCCGCGTGCATGAGTCTGCGACAGACCACATCAGAAACTTCTCGATTATCGCTCATATTGATCACGGTAAATCCACCCTGGCTGATCGATTTATTCAGCAATGCGGCGGGCTGACCGAGCGTGAGATGGATGAGCAGGTGCTGGATTCGATGGATATCGAGCGCGAGCGAGGCATTACTATCAAGGCGCAAAGTGTTCGCCTCGATTACCAGGCTGATGATGGTCAGACATACCAGTTAAATCTTATTGATACACCCGGCCACGTAGACTTTTCATACGAAGTCTCACGGTCATTGACGGCCTGTGAAGGGGCCCTGCTGATTGTTGATGCGGCGCAGGGGGTTGAAGCACAGACCGTGGCAAACTGTTATACAGCCGTTGATATCGGTCTTGAAGTGCTACCTGTGCTGAACAAGATCGATTTGCCGGCAGCTGAGCCTGACCGCGTGCGAGCCGAAATTGAGGATGTAATCGGTATCGATGCATCGGAGGCAGTTGAAACCAGTGCTAAGAGCGGCCTGGGTGTAAAAGAGGTGCTGGAAGCCATTATTCGCGATCTTCCCTCCCCATCAGGAGACCCGGATGCACCATTAAAAGCCCTGATTATCGACTCCTGGTTTGATAATTACCTGGGTACAGTCTCTTTGATCCGTATTGTTGATGGTGAACTTAAGAAAAAAGACAGAATTCGGCTGATGGCTACCGGCAGTGAGTACATTGTCGATACTGTTGGTGTTTTCACGCCAAAACGCACTGAGACAGGCATCTTGCACTGTGGTGAAGTCGGTTTCATGGTTGCCGGAATCAAGGACATCCGCAGCGCGCGGGTCGGCGATACAGTGACTTTGCGCGATCGCCCGACAGCTGAAGCGCTGGCAGGGTTTAAGGAATCTCAGCCACGTGTATTTTCGGGTTTATATCCTGTCAATTCAGGTGATTATCATGGTTTCCGTGATGCACTGGAAAAATTAAGCCTGAATGATGCTTCACTCTATTTTGAGCCGGAAAACTCCGATGCATTGGGGCATGGTTACCGCTGCGGGTTTCTTGGCATGCTGCATATGGAGATTATTCAGGAGCGCCTTGAAAGAGAGTATGATCTTGACCTGATTACGACTGCGCCAACGGTTATTTACGAAGTCCTGACCAAAAAATCCGAGATTGTCCGTGTGGATAATCCTGCACGCTTGCCGGATATCTCATTGATTGATGAAATCAGGGAGCCTGTTATCGTCGCACACTTATTGATGCCACAGGAATATGTCGGCAGCGTGATGCAGCTATGTAATGATAAGCGCGGTGTGCAGAAAGATATGCAGTATCTCGGTCGACAGGTTATGTTGACCTATGAATTGCCAATGAGTGAAGTGGTGCTGGATTTCTTTGATCGACTGAAGTCGGTCAGCCGTGGTTATGCCTCGATGGATTATGAATTTCTGGAATTCAGAGCCGCTGATGTGGTCAGAGTCGACATATTAATCAATGGCGAACGTGTGGGACCGTTGTCTGTTATCGTGCACAAAAGCAATGCACCTTATCGTGGCCGTGAGCTAATCAAGGCAATGCGTGAGCTTATTCCAAGGCAGATGTTTGATATCGCTATCCAGGCGGCGATAGGTGGCAAGATTATTGCGAGAGAAACAGTCAAGGCGCTGCGCAAGAATGTCACTGCTAAATGTTATGGCGGCGATATCACCCGTAAACGCAAGTTGCTGGAAAAGCAGAAAGCAGGTAAAAAACGTATGAAACAGATTGGCTCAGTGGAAATCCCACAGGAAGCCTTTCTTGCAGTATTAAAGGTCTCGGAGGACTAACATGGATTTTTCATTAATACTTTTTATTGCACTAATGGCTACGGGTGTCATCTGGCTGCTTGATGCTATTTTCTTTTCCAGTAAAAGGGCGGGCAATAACCAGGCGGCTGGAGAATTAGCCAGAGATCCTTTACTCGTTGAATACGCAAAAGCTTTTTTCCCTGTCATTCTGATTGTATTTGTTTTACGTTCATTCATCGCAGAGCCATTCAGGATTCCGTCCGGCTCTATGCTGCCCACGCTAAATGTTGGTGACTTTATCCTGGTGAATAAATTCAGCTACGGTTTCAGAGTTCCTGTCATTAACGAAAAAGTACTCTCCGTATCAGATCCGGAACGCGGAGATATTATGGTTTTTCGTTTTCCTCATGATCCAAAAATGCATTTTGTTAAAAGGGTGATTGGTCTGCCGGGAGACAATATTGAATACAAAGCTGAAAAGCTATTTATCAATGGTGAGTTGATGCCGCAGAAGGTTGATGGTGATTACGAATTCAGGAATGGTGCCAGTCGAAAGCTTTCGCTGAATAAATTAACGGAAGACATGGGTAATGTTAAGCATGATATATTAATTGATCCACAACGCAGTAGTTCACAAACAATGAAGTTTGATGTTCCACAAGGCCAGTATTTTGTAATGGGTGATAACCGGAACTACAGTAATGACAGTCGCTACTGGGGCTTCGTACCGGATAATAATGTGGTTGGTAAGGCATTTTTTATCTGGTTCTCGTGGGATTGGTCTAATGGTGGTGGCGTTAACTGGAGCAGAATTGGTACTATGCTTAATGCGGACAGTACTGAGTAGAGATAATACAAACAGGAGGATTTAATGGATAATTACAGCAATATAAGAAAACAAAAAGGTGCATCAATGTGGATGCTGCTTTTTGGCAGTGCACTGGTCGTGTTATTTGCACTTGTTACGATGAAGCTGGTTCCCGCATACCTGGATAATAATAAGGTGATAAATGCGCTTCATTCATTGAAAGGTCAACCGGGAGTTGGCCATTGGACTCGTCGCCAGATTTTAGAAAAGGTGAGTAACACACTCTATGTTGATT
>JBLYYR010000259.1:0-36889 GCA_048550195.1 Arenicellales bacterium | reverse complement strand
GGCTGTCACAGATATCAAGCCGCTGAAGACTGGCCTTAAGGTCTCCTTTGACGGCAAGGATGCGCCAGAGTCAGATACCTTTGACCGCATCCTGGTTGCTGTCGGCCGCAGCCCAAACGGGTTGCTGATAGATGCCGACAAAGCCGGTATCAATGTGGATGAACGTGGTTTCATCACCACCAACAAGCAGCAGCAAACCAATGTTCCTCATATCTATGCCATTGGCGACATCATCGGCCAGCCGATGCTGGCGCATAAAGCGACCCATGAAGCAAAAGTTGCCGCCGAAGTTATTTCAGGAATGAAATCCATCTTCGACCCAATGACCATTCCATCAGTCGCCTACACCGATCCGGAAGTCGCCTGGATGGGGTTGACCGAAACACAGGCAAAGGCTGAAGGCATAGAAGTAGAGAAGGGCGCTTTCCCGTGGGCCGCCAGTGGCCGCAGCCTTTCTATTGGTCGTGACGACGGGTTGACCAAGGCATTATTTGATAAAGAAACCGGGCGCATCGTTGGCGCCGGCATCGTCGGCCCGAATGCCGGCGAGCTGATAGCCGAAGCTGTACTCGCCCTGGAAATGGGCGCTGATGCCGAAGATATGGGTCTGACAATCCATCCGCATCCGACATTATCCGAGACCCTTTGCTTTGCAGCGGAAATGGCGGAAGGCACGATTACGGACTTGATGCCGCCGAGGAAAAGGAAATAACCGTTTTACGTATTACGTTTTATGTATTACGGAAGCGCGGTTTTTATTTTTTCACGTAATACGTAATACTTAAAACGTAATACTTTTATTAAATAATTCACCGCGAGACGCGTCACCAAACATACAAACTAAACTCATACACCAGGAATGAACCCCCCATGTCTGAAGTAAAAAAAGTTGTCCTTGCCTATTCTGGCGGCCTTGATACCTCCATCATCCTGCGCTGGCTGAAGGAGGAATATCAATGCGAAATCGTTACATTTACCGCTGACATCGGGCAGGGTGAAGAAGTCGATCCAGCTCGTGCCAAGGCTGAAGCCGCTGGCATCAAGGAAATTTATATCGAAGACCTGCGTGAGGAATTTGCCCGGGATTATGTCTTTCCAATGTTTCGTGCCAACACTATTTACGAGGGTGAGTACTTACTTGGTACCTCCATTGCGCGCCCATTAATCTCAAAAAGACTGGTAGAAATTGCACGAGAAACCGGTGCTGATGCCATTTCACACGGGGCAACCGGGAAGGGCAATGATCAGGTGCGTTTTGAGCTTGGCGCCTATGCCCTGATGCCAGATGTTAAAATTATTGCGCCATGGCGTGAATGGGACTTGCTGTCACGTGAAAAGCTCATGCAGTACGCGGATGAACACGGCATCGCTGTCGAGAAAAAACGTGGGACTAAATCTCCATACTCTATGGATGCAAATTTATTACATATCTCCTACGAAGGCGATATTCTGGAAGACCCGTGGAATGAACCGGAGGACGACATGTGGCTATGGACCGTGTCACCGGAACAGGCCCCGGACAAGCCGCTCTATATCGAGCTCGAATTTGAAAAAGGCGACATCGTTGCCATCGATGGCAAGGCAATGAGCCCGGCAACGGTGATGGAGTACCTGAACAAAATTGGTGGTGAAAATGGCATAGGCCGCGATGATATCGTCGAAAACCGCTATGTCGGCATGAAATCCCGCGGCTGTTATGAAACCCCGGCCGGCACCATCATGTTGAAGGCCCACCGGGCAATGGAATCACTGACCCTGGACCGTGAAGTCATGCACCTGAAAGACGAACTGATGCCGCGTTATGCCAAACTGGTCTACAATGGTTACTGGTGGAGTCCTGAACGTGAAATGCTGCAGGCCATGATTGATGAATCCCAGCAAACAGTTAACGGCAGCGTACGCCTGAAACTGTACAAGGGCGGCATTATGGTTGTCGGCAGAAGATCAGAAAATAACAGCCTGTTCGACGAAGATATTGCTACTTTCGAAGATGATGCCGGGGCCTATGACCAGACGGATGCAACGGGCTTCATACGGCTGAATGCCTTGCGCCTGCGCATCGCGGCAGGCAAAAAGGGCCTGTAACCCCCAATGCGCATGCTGCACACCATGTTGCGCGTTGGCGATCTTGATCGCTCGATCGCTTTCTATACTGAAATACTCGGCATGCAACTGCTGCGCCGCAAGGACTACCCAGGCGGCAAGTTTACCCTCGCTTTTGTAGGTTATGGTAACGAGGCCGATCACACTGTCATCGAACTGACTCATAACTGGGATACGGACTCCTATGACCTCGGCGATGGCTTTGGGCATATCGCTCTCGCGGTAGAAGATGCTGCTGCGGCCTGCTCCGCCATTCACCTACAGGGTGGCAATGTTGTTCGTGAAGCAGGTCCAATGAAGCATGGAAGTACCGTCATAGCATTTGTTGAAGACCCTGACGGCTACAAAATCGAGTTAATAGAGCGCGCCTGACTTCGTGAATCTGCAATAAAATACAAAGCTCGCCAGATTATTGTCCAAATGTTGTTTTGTCGGGGCGACAATTTTACACAGAGAACTACAGGGCACTTCATATTTATAAAAAGAATCTTACATTGCGAGAAAAGCGCGGCAATCTCCTTGTTTTGATAAATCAACAACAGACTGCCTGGTCTCTACACTCCTCGCAATGACGAAAAATTAGTGGCTACCTAGCGTGATGTTCGAATTTTTTCGATCCCGCATACCACTGTCATTTGCCTGTAACATTTAACTGCTATTGTTACTGACTATTTGCTATAAAATCCTCCACTATGCAGAAAAAAATCCTGGTCATAGAAGATGAAGCGGCCATACGCGATATGATCGCCTTTGCACTGGAAAGCGAAGGCTTTCAGGTGGTAGGTGTTGAAAATGGACATGAAGCCGGTAAATCAATTTCTGACTCTACTCCAGACCTGATGTTAATTGACTGGATGCTGCCGGGCGTCAGCGGCCTGGAACTGGTGCGGGGGTTTCGCCGTGCAGCGGCAACACGCACTGTACCCATCATCATGCTGACCGCTCGCAGTGAAGAAGATGACCGGGTTGATGGGCTCGATTCCGGTGCCGATGACTACATTACGAAACCTTTTTCTACTCGCGAATTACTGTCCCGGATCTCTGCCCTTTTACGACGCTCTGAAGCCTTCGAAGGATCTATGCAGCCACTGCAGGCAGGGGATATAATTCTCGACCCGGCTTCACATGAATTGACTGTCGGTGGTAAAACAGTAAATCCCGGGCCCACTGAATATCGTCTCATGTTGTTCCTGATGCAGCACCCCAACCGCGTCTATTCTCGAGCGCAGCTGCTGGATTATGTCTGGGGCGAAAACATCTACATTGAAGAAAGGACGGTAGATGTTCATATATTGCGTCTGCGTAAACTGCTTAAACAGTTCAAGGTCGATGACATGCTGCAAACAGTCCGTGGTACCGGCTACCGTTTTAGTGTCACGAAAACATGAATAAATTCAGGTCTCAGGAAATCTGGCGCCTGGTATGGGTTATCGCTGCCGCTATCGCAGCAGGGCTGATGGCTTCACAACTCTGGGCAGTCATTGTCATAGCCCTGCTGGCATACAGCTGCTGGTCGTTACACCGCCTGTTCCAGCTCAACCGCTGGATCGAGAAAGGGCTGAAACGCTCAGAGGCTCCGAATGCAAGTGGTGTGCTGGAAAATATTATATCAAATATCTACCGCCTTAAAACCAGCAGGAAACGTGGCAAGAAACGGCTGGCTCAGCTACTTGGGCAGTTCAGAGCATCAGCAGAAGCCCTCCCTGACGCTACCGTTATTCTAACCACATCAGGTGAAATTCAGTGGTTCAATGAAGCAGCTGAAAACCTGCTTGGCCTGCAAACTCCGCGTGATTTAGGTCAGCGGATTGACAACTTGCTGCGCGACCCTGAGTTTCGAAAGTTCCTGTTTGCAAAGGATCGGAAAGAGGAGCTGCGCTTTACATCGCCGCTGGATAAATCAGTCATATTTTCCTGGCGACTGATCAATTATGGAAAAGAAAACCTGTTGTTGACGGTGCGTGATGTGAGCGTGCGAGAGCGTATCGATCGCGTACGACGTGAATTTGTTTCGAATGCTTCACATGAGTTACGCACCCCGCTGACAGTTATCCGTGGTTACCTGGAAGTGATGTCTACAGACAAAAAGTGTTCGGGTGATGTGCAGGAAAAGATGCGCATTATTCTTCAACAAACCGCACAGATGGAAACGATTATTAATGAAATGCTGACCCTCTCTCGCCTGGAAAATTCTACGCTGGGCCCGGATGAAGGAGAGGTGATCGATGTCGCTGCACTGCTGCAAACACTTGCAACTGATGCCGTTCAATCGGGCAAGGCACAACCTGGACAAATCACCGTGAGCATTGACGACAGCCTCTGTTTAAAGGCAATGTCGCCGGAAATAATAAGCGTTTGCAGTAATTTATTGTACAACGCACTGCAACATAACCCGCAACAGACACCTGTAGAATTACAGTGGTTCTCCAGTGGTTCCGGTGCGCCATGCCTGGTAGTCAGTGATGATGGAGAGGGCATTGAGCAGCGCCACCTGGGACGCCTGACTGAACGATTCTATCGGGTAGATTCCAGCCGCTCACGAGAGTCCGGCGGCACAGGTCTCGGACTGGCTATTGTCAAACATATTGTTCAGCGTCATGGTGGACGAATTGACATCTCCAGTACACCTTCGGTGGGTTCCTCTTTTACCTGTTGTTTTTCAGCTTCTCGTGCTGTTGCATGTACCGACGACAGATCATGAGCCGGGTCTGACCCCGACCTTTACCAAAAATTGCCATTGTCATAATCCTGTAACAATATACTCCTAAAATTGCACTCAGTAACAAGGGTTCTGATTCTGATTGCAGGTTCAGACTTACGAATATACTTTGGAGTTTTTTACATGAACAAGTTTTTTAAACACACAATTACCATCGCGGCCGCCATAGGCAGCATCGCTACTGCTGAGGCGGCTGGGCGTGACACAGTAAACATCGTTGGCTCATCTACCGTATACCCTTTTGCCACTGTGGTAGCAGAACGCTTTGGTCGCTCAACGGACTTCAAAACACCGAAGATAGAATCAACTGGCTCGGGTGGCGGACTGAAATTATTCTGTAAAGGTGTAGGCGTCAACACACCGGATATCACCAATGCCTCACGCCGTATCAAGAACTCTGAGTATGATAAATGTCAGAAGAATGGTGTGACAGAGATCACCGAAGTGCTGGTCGGCTATGATGGCATCGTAATTGCTAACTCTAAACAAGCCCCGGGCTTTGAGCTGACGCGTAAGGATATCTATATGGCCCTGGCCAAAACCGTTCCCGGCACAGACGGTAAACTGATTGCCAACCCGAATAAAACCTGGAAAGACGTCAACGCGAAACTGCCGGCAACCAGGATCGAAGTTCTTGGGCCTCCTCCAACATCCGGGACCCGTGATGCTTTTGCTGAACTAGCTCTCGGTGGCGGTGCAAAGCAAATTCCCGACCTCAAAGCTCTGCGTGGCATGAAGGCTGACCAGGCCGATGATATCAAGGCCATGATGTCCAAACTTGGCATACCTTCCGGTGTCTATAACGCCATCAGGGAGAAGAAAGGTAAAGCACCCAGGGGCAAGTCTATCTTTAAAGCCGTCGCTTATGCCGTACGTGAAGATGGCGCCTATATTGAAGCAGGTGAAAATGACAACCTGATCGTTCAGAAACTGGTGTCCAATCCGAATTCACTGGGAATCTTTGGCTACAGCTTTCTGGAAGAGAACGGTGACAAGGTGCAGGGCTCTAAAATTGATGGTGTGGTCCCCAGCTTTGATTCAATTACCGAGGGCGACTACCCGGTTTCACGTCCGCTGTACTTCTATATCAAGAATGCCCATGTTGGAAAAATACCGGGTATTCAGGAATACGCCACCGCTTTTGCATCAAAAAAAGCCATGGGTGAAGATGGCTACCTGCCTGAAAAAGGCCTGATCCCACTCAATGCAAAAGAATTGAAACAGGTTCAGGATGACATCAAGACACTTAAGCTACTGGAAATGTAATAATTGCAATAAAATATAGTAATTGCTATGCCACAATATGCGGCATAGCTTTTTATTTCTGAGACAAGCATGCAAACATCAATAGTCTTCCTGACACTGATCATACTATCATTGATTAGTTTCGCACTGGGGCACAGACGATCACACAAAGTGGCGCTGGGTCATGGTGGCATAAAGGCGCTTCACTCCCTGCCCAGACATTATGGCTACATGTCTGCACTGTGGGCGGGCCTGCCGGCCCTGCTCATTCTTGTCCTCTGGATGGCATTAGAAGACAAGGTATTGTACAGCCTCGTCGTCGCAGGCTTGCCGGATAGCCTGAAGACAATTCAAGAAAGCCAGTTGGGGCTTTATTACAACCAGGTTGTCAGTTTCGCCACCGGCAGTATTGACAGCGCTCAACTCAGTGAAGCACAGATTGCTGCGGCTGCACATTATAACTCTCTTTTATCTTCTGCCAGTCTTATCAAAAGTGCACTGGTTTTTGTTATTGCCATCCTTGGCGCTGTGCTGGCCATTCAGCGCATCAACCCTGTATTTCGCGCACGCAATAATGTTGAAAATATCTTCAAGTGGATTCTTTTCAGCTGCTCCTTTATTGCTGTATTGACGACAGCAGGAATAGTGTTTTCCGTCCTGTTTGAAGCAGTACGTTTCTTCCAGGTTATCCCTGTCGTGGATTTTCTTTTTGGGCTTGAATGGAGCCCGCAGATGGCTATTCGGGCTGACCAGGTTGCGGCATCTGGCTCATTTGGCTTTGTTCCGTTATTAGTCGGCACCCTGCTAATTACTGCAGTGGCCATGTTTATTGCTGTACCTGTCGGCCTGATGTCAGCCATCTATATGTCAGAATACGCAACAAAACGTTTCCGTTCGATAAGCAAACCGGTACTCGAAATACTCGCTGGCGTGCCCACAGTTGTATACGGATTTTTTGCAGCACTGACTGTTGCACCATTCATACGCAGGCTTGGTGAATCGTTCGGTCTCGGTGTGTCATCAGAAAGTGCACTTGCTGTTGGCCTGGTAATGGGCATCATGATCATACCCTTCGTCATGTCGTTGTCTGACGACATTATCAATGCGGTACCCGATTCCATGCGCGAAGCGTCCCTGGGACTGGGTGCCACAATGAACGAGACGATACGTAATGTACTATTACCTGCCGCCTTGCCGGGTATCGTTGGTGGAATACTTCTTGCCGTTTCACGTGCCATCGGCGAGACCATGATCGTCGTCATGGCGGCCGGCCTGTCGGCAAAACTAACGATTAACCCGTTGGAAGCAGTAACCACCGTGACCGTGCAGATCGTCACCCTGCTGGTCGGAGACCAGGAATTCGACAACCCCAAAACCCTTGCCGCTTTTGCCCTCGGACTGGCCTTGTTCTTTATCACCCTGGTACTGAATATTTTTGCTCTGTATATAGTCAGGAAGTATCGTGAACAGTATGAATAAACAAGACACATACAAAAATACAGCTGTCATAGAAGCTTCGCTAAAGAAGCGCTACGCACGCGAAAAAAGATTCCAGTGGTACGGACGACTCGCGGTGCTGACAGGCTTTGTTTTTCTGTTCCTGCTGCTGACAGATATCATCAGTAAAGGAACCCCTGCCTTTAGCCAGGGCTTCATTCAAGTTTCCATAAATTTTAATACTGAAGTACTGGGGATAGATGCAACCCCCTCTGCAGAAGATTTATGGAATGCAGATTATAATGCCGTCATCAAAAAAGGCCTGCGCGAAATGTTTCCCGATGTCGAAGGGCGAAAACAGAAACGTCAACTTTACCGCCTGATCAGTATTGGTGCCGAATATGATTTACGCGACTACCTCGTTGCCCATCCTGAAGAAATTGGGGAAAAAAAGGAGATCTGGTTACGTGCACATTCTGAAGCAGACAGCTATTTAAAGGGACAGGTAACAAAAGAAACGCCCGAATCAGATCGCAGAGTGAAAGATACGCAGATAGTCTGGCTCGACAGCCTGCAGAAAGACGGCCGGACCGACACCCGTTTCAACACCACGTTCTTTACCGCAGGCGACTCCAGAGAACCAGAGCTAGCCGGAATCAAGGCTGCTCTTTACGGTTCCTTCTTTACGCTGCTGGTGACCTTCTTGCTGTCTTTTCCCGTTGGTGTCCTGGCCGCCATATACCTGCAGGAATTTGCACCACGTAATCGCCTTACCGATATTATAGAAATTAATATCAATAACCTGGCTGCAGTACCATCCATCATTTTCGGTCTACTCGGTCTTGCAGTATTCATCAACTTCTTTGAACTGCCACGTTCTGCGCCACTGGTTGGTGGTATCGTGCTGGCACTGATGACGCTGCCGACAATCATCATCACATCGCGCACCGCGATTGGAGCGGTTTCACCCTCTATACGTGAAGCGGCACTGGGTATAGGTGCATCAAAAATACAAACTATCTTTCACCATGTACTACCCGTCGCAATGCCCGGCGTATTGACCGGGGCAATCATTGGTATGGCACAGGCTCTGGGTGAATCGGCCCCTCTGTTAATGATAGGCATGGTCGCGTTTATCATGGACGCACCCGGTAGCGTGACAGACCCGTCAACGGCGCTGCCGATACAGGTTTATCTGTGGGCCGATAGCCCGGAGCGCGGTTTTATGGAAAAGACTTCTGCCGCTATTATGGTACTGATGGGCTTTTTGATAATCATGAATGCGCTGGCTATTTACCTGCGTAAACGATTTGAACTAAAGTGATGGAACGGAATGAAGACATGCAGGCTGTATTGATGAATGAAAATAACGTGAGCAGCAAACTTACCGAGAGCAACATCGAAGACTTACGTGAATGTGATAGTCGTGAATCTGTTAACGTTCGGGAATATGAAACCATTGGTGAACCGTTTACCGACAATGCCAAAATTTGCGCGCGTGATGTCAATGTTTACTATGGTGACAAGCAGGCGATTATTGATGTTTCGCTGGACATAAGTCGCAACGAGATTACCGCCATGATTGGCCCATCAGGCTGCGGAAAATCTACTTTTTTACGCACAATGAATCGAATGAACGATATCATTCCTGATTGCCGTGTTGAGGGCACCATCAAGCTTGATGGTGAGGATATTTATGATAAGGAAATGGATACTGTACTGCTGCGTGCTCGTGTCGGCATGGTATTTCAGAAACCGAATCCGTTTCCAAAATCGATTTATGAGAACGTGGCCTACGGGCCGCGCATTCATGGCCTGGCACATAACAAGGCCGAACTGGATGACATTGTAGAGAAAAGCCTGCGTCGCGCCAGCCTGTTTGATGAAGTTAAAGATCAGCTGAATAAACCGGGCACCGGCCTGTCAGGCGGGCAACAGCAACGCCTTTGTATCGCCCGCGCCATTGCAGTCAGCCCCGAAGTTATCCTGATGGACGAACCCTGTTCAGCCCTTGACCCCATTGCAACTGCGCGTATCGAGGAATTAATGGATGAATTAAAAGAAAAATTCACCATCGTCATTGTTACCCACTCCATGCAGCAGGCGGCACGAGTGTCTCAGCGGACTGCCTATTTCCATCTTGGTAAAGTGATTGAAGTCGGCGATACCAAAGAGGTGTTCACCACGCCAAAGCATGAGTTAACTGAAAATTATATTACCGGCCGCATCGGTTGATGTTAACCCGGGTTAAGGAGTAAACAGCTATGGAAAATTTACATATCGATCAACATATTTCCAGAAAATATAATGAAGAACTCGAAGGCCTGCGCAACAAGGTTATGACCATGGGCGGCATGGTTGAAAAGCAGTCCAGGAATGCACTTGAAGCACTGATTAAAAGAGACAGCAGCCTGGCAGAAAGCGTCGCCACTTCGGACTACCGTGTTAATAGCATGGAAGTAGAGATTGATGCAGAATGTACAGACATCCTTGCTCGCAGACAGCCGGCTGCAAGTGATTTACGCATGATAATAACGGTCATCAAGACCATCACAGACCTTGAGCGGATAGGTGATGAGGCTGAAAAAATAGGGCGGTTCGCTTTAAAGCTGGCCAATAACCAGGAACCGCAGTCTTACTATTCTGAGCTGCATCACCTCGGTGAGCATGTCATCGAAATGCTGCACGGAGCACTCGATGCCTTTGCCCGCATGGACGTGGATGCAGCAGCCAGGGTGGCGGGGCGTGACCCGGAAATTGATCAGGAATTTGAAGCACTGACACGCATGCTGATAACACACATGATGGAAGACCCGCGTGAAGTAAAAAATGTGTTGCGGCTGAACTGGTGTGCACGCTCACTGGAACGAATCGGCGATCATTCCGCCAATATCTGTGAATACGTCATCTACCTGGTCAAGGGACATGATGTACGGCATGTCAGTCTGGAGCAGATACAGGAGCAGTACATTCAGAAGAAATAAGTGCTGGCTAAAGGATGACAGGCAAAGGACTAAAGACTAAGAATAAAAGAAAGTTCAAAAATCTGCGTGTATGGCTGCACGGGTCTAGGTTTGGCCCTTAGTCCTTAGTCCTTAGTCCTTAGTCTTTAGTCTTTAGTCTTTAGTCTTTAGTCCGATTATAATCTACCCATGAAGGGCGAAATCATTACCTGGGGTGTCCATAAACCTCTTCCACCCTGTTAATTTCCTGTTGTTTTATTTCTTCCGACCAGGACAGCTCTCTGGCCAGCAGATCAGCAATTTTTTCCAGTAGTGCTTTGCCCGGATGCCCCGCTGAGCCGATACCTGTACGGCGAAACACCACATCGGATAAACTGACTGCCATTTCACTTCTGACACTGTAAATTATTTCTGCCGCGATAACTGGCGGGTCCGATATCAATTGTTCTGCCAGTCCGGGCCATTCATTAATCATGCTTATGATCTCAAGATACTTTATGCCGAATCTTTGCTTAAGCAATGCAATTGAGCCATTCTCCTCTTCCGACAGCATAGTTTCTTCCTGCGGCTGGTTACTTTTTTCTAACTCAATAGTAGCGGGTTCGGTGAGCAATGGCTCCGCTATAATTTTTTTGTATTTAAGACCCAGTTTTTTAGTTATCTTTTTCACCAGAAGATCGGCAACTGGCAAAGCTGTGGTGTATTTAACACCGATCACACTGGTCAAACCAGCGGGGCCGCCTGTTTTATCATGCTCAATAATTAAAGGCTGATTGAGCAACTCCACATCTGGTTTCCCCTGACCTGCTTCAGCAGGCAGCAGTCCATGCTGAACAAATACGACATCACTTAATTCCAGTTCAGCTGCAGGATACAGCACATTTAGCTGCTGGATGAACTTTGTTAGATCTTCATGACCAGGCTTGCTCTCATCCGGGTGGCCCGTATACGCCCTGTAGGCAGTACCAATTATTGTGCAATCACGCCAGGGAACAAAGAAAAACTCCCGGCCCTCGTCAAGCTCGTCATCGATTTTAGCGCTACGGCATGTTCCAGCCGATAAGCCCACGGCATAGTCCTGAAAAATCTGTTTTTTTACGATGACATTGAATGATAATGCCCATGCCGGATAACCTGAATTTGAGATATTTGGCAACCCGGGTTTGATAAACCCTGACCAGGGCCCTCTGGCATCAATAATTTGTTTTGCAGAAATGTTAAAGCTTTTGTTGCTAAGGGAATCTCTTGCAGCAATTCCGGTGATTCGATTTTTCTGCAGCAGATACCTTTCAGCAAAGACGTAATTTGCCACGCAGGCACCATTTGTATCCGCCGACAGGATAAAATCCAAAGTGAGTCGTTCAGTGTTCAGTGCCATAGCATCATGCCAGAACGCCGCGCCGGTAACTTCATCTGCCAGCCCGCTTACAATATTTTTATATTCGTTTCGAGACAGCAGTTTACTATTCGGTATGCGAGAATTTTCTGCAAGGCCGTTATTTCTGTCCCAGCTAATAATATTATTCATCATCAGCGCGACACCCATAAGCAAACGGCTGCGCATAAAGCGTTTGCTGGTCGCTATAACACAGGGCAGGGGAACAACCGAATTTTCAGCAATTTTCAGTAATCTGCGGCGTGCGCTGATCGACTGCCGCATGCGTTTTATGTCCATGCTTTGCAAATAACGCAAGCCACCGTGAATAATCTTCAGGCTATTGGCAGAAGTCGCGCCGCCAAAATCGTCCTTTTCAATCAGTGCTACTTTCAAACCCTGTAGCGCGCATTGCCTTGCCATTGTCGCACCATATATCCCGCTTCCCACTATCAGGACATCAAAGGTCTCTGTCGACAGGCGGTCGATGTCACGTTGCATAAGATTCAGCTCTCATTATATCCGGCGATAGATATCTTTAATTTTATTCTGAAAGGCCGGGTATGAGTATTTCTCGTCGGCCAAACTACTGGCGGCCATTCCCAGCTCAGCCCGTCTATTTTTATTGGTTGCCAGATCATCAAAGCCCCGTGCCATTTCATCTGCTTCGGGCGCAACAAGTTCAGCGCAGGCATCATCAAGCACCTGTGTGTGAGATTGTATTTTTGTTGCCAGGATGGCCTTGCCAGAACCCATATAAGAATAGATTTTCATCGGTGTATTGCTTCCCTTAAGTCTGGGAGATACCAGCATGTCCGCCTGTACCAGATAAGCGCCCAGGTCATCAACCGGACGCGGCCCAAGGAAGAATACATTCTGCGCTATCCCCAATGCTGACGCCTTATTGCGATACTTATCAATATCATCCTGCCGACCACCAATGATAATCAATGTCAGCTGATTCTTTTGTGTGGACTTTGCATAAGCTTCCAGCATCAGATCTATTCCCTGATAGTGTTCGAGGTTCCCTACATAGAGTGCGATCTGTCCAGATATATTATTTTCTACACGTATATTACCGATAGTGTTGCCCGTTTCTCGTGCTGGGAGGGCAACATCTTCTACGACAAAAACACTCTCTCTGGTTTTTTTGAAACCTTCCGCCTTGTCAGCTAAATCTTCACAGACGGCAATTACCGCATCAGACTTCCTTACCGCAAGCTTTTCGAATGCATCCAGCCCGCCTTTAATAAAGCGCAGTGCATTCCATTTTTCGATAAGCTGATCTGCCATTGATGAATCCATATCGTAGACAAGATACTTTTTAGAAAATACTTTTACTAATAGAGCAGGGTAGATAGATTCTTCTACGGCATGAATGACCTGATAGTCATTGGTCATACACATTCGTATTAATTTAAATGAAAGAAAAATATCACAAACCAGTTTTTTCCATGAAAAGCCTATTGGTACATTGTGCACACCGGGTATATTGGCTATACGCACAATTGTCAGGCCCTGCAGCTGAATATCTTCGCCTTCGTGATAAGTCAGCAAGTCCACAGTATGGCCTGCCAGACAAAGTGCTTCGATCAACAGACGTACTGCTATAGGTGTTCCTCTCTCCTGATAGAATGGCTGAGGCGCGATTAGTAATATTTTCAATTTAATTGCTTCTCACACGCAATAGAATTTGATTGCGCATAAACTCAAGCGGATTCTCTCTTAAACCGTATGGAGTTGTGATGGTTTCAGGATTGAGGATCTCTTTCTTTATCCGCTTCGCAGAAATTGATCCTGGCTGTGGCATTTTAATACTGAAACCATAACTTCCCGGCATCGCCGCGGCAACGGCTATTGGCAGCGGGTCAGTTCCCTGTAACAGGCGAATACCTTTTTTCTCTGCCAGACTGAATAATGATGGCTGAGGCCAGATAGCCGGGCGGCCGGCGATATCGCCAACAAATAAATTTTGGCCGGTTTCATTTATTATGGTATTTCTTACTAGCTCGCCTCGCTTGCCAAACCATTTGCCAACGCCCCAGGGCAGAACACTGATAACATCTCTATCCCGAACACTTTCCAGCAATGCTGTTAATGAAACCTTGTCATCATATTTTTCCAGGGTACCTAATAACAGCACTTCCAGGGATTCTCTGGTCACCACCTGCCTGCCGGGAATTATATAAATAGGGGGGAAGTGATCACTAAGGACCTTTATTGATGCATCTTTATCATTGTACTGCAGCCACCATAATTTTCTTTTTACATGGTCTATTGCTGGCCCCTCCTTTGCCGCATCAACCAGCCATTGAAACCAGTTTTCACTGCTTCTTTCTGACAGCAACAGAACAGCTGAATAATCATTGTCTATACCGGCCTCAGCGGCTGCATTACTGAAGTTTTTTTGCGCAGCATTAATGAACGTTGAAAGATCGAAGCAATCATAAAAATGAACATGGGCATCAACAAAAACGGCGTGAGTTTTATTCATATCTACGGGGGTTTTCTTATGCTTAGCGTAATAATACCAGTTCTTCGGCGGCCGTCGGGTGGATAGCAACCGTGCTGTCCAGGTCTGATTTACAGGCACCCATTTTAATCGCCACGGCAAAGCCCTGCACCATTTCATCGGCACCTTCGCCGATGATATGGATGCCGACAACTTTTTCCCTGGCGCCGGCGGTGATCATTTTGATCGATGACTTTTTCTTATGCTCCGACAGTGCATGAACCATATTCGTGTAGCGCGACTGGTAGACTTTAACCTCGCCATAGCGTTCACGTGCTTCGCCTTCTGTCATACCAACGGTGCCTATAGGCGGGTGGCTGAAGATCACACTGGGTATGTTATCGTAATCGAGTTTTGCGCTGGCCTGATTATTAAACAGGCGCTCGGCAAGGTGGCGGCCGGCAGCAATGGCGACCGGTGTCAGGGCGGCTCTGCCGGTAATATCACCTACCGCGTAAATACCCTTAACAGCCGTATTCTGCTGTTCATCCGTTTCAATAAAACCTTCTTTCGTCACCTTTAAGCCAGCCTTATCAAGACCAATATTATCCGTATTGGAATTACGCCCTATGGCCCAGATAAGGCAATCATTATCCTCGATTTTCTGATGGTGGCTGCTGATAACCTGAATAAGGCCGTCATCCGACTTTTCTAAACAATGTACCTGTGTGCTGCCAAGGATGTTCACTCCGCTATTCAACATCTCTTCCATCAGGCACTCGCGCAGGCTGGCATCAAAACTTCTTAAAAAAACCTCTTTGCGAAGCATCATCGTTACCCTGCTGCCGAGCATATTCAATACACCAGCTAACTCAACGGCGATATAACCTGCCCCGACAACAACCACACGTTCAGGTAGATTTTCGAGCTCAAAAAATCCATCGCTGGTAATTCCATACTCAGCTCCCGGAATATTCGGTACCGCCGGCCGGCCGCCAGTCGCAATCAGGATGTGCTTTCCTTCAATTGTCTGTTTTTCTGAATGTCCAGTGACTTCAATCCTGTGCCTGTCGACAAAGCGCCCGTGGCCCTGAAATATTTTAATTTCATCCAGATCGAGATTGCGCTGGTAGATATCGTTCAGGCGGGCTATGTAGGCATCACGCTTTTTCTTCATTATCGACCAGTCATAGCCGTGGCGAGTGATATCGAAACCGTAATCTGCCGCCATCTCCAGTCCATGCGCCAGAGTCGCTGCATTCCACATTACCTTCTTCGGCACACAACCGACATTGACACAGGTACCGCCCAGCCGCCCACTTTCAATAATGGCAACCCTGGCACCGTAAGATGCCGCCCGCCTGGCGGTCGCTATTCCGCCGCTGCCGGCACCAATGACTACCAGGTCGAAGGCTTCATTCATAATATTTTCTTCATTTGTGGTGAGTTATAGATAATCCTGGATTATTCTGTCAATACGAGGAGCGAAGCAATCTCTTAACTGATTGGCTCAAGACAACGAGATTGCCACGCTACGCTCACATTGACGGACATTCTTGTTTTTCCAGACTCCAAATCACAGTATTATCAACTGTTAGCTGATACAGTAAAACCTTAATTTACTCTCTCTAACTGCAGGAGCACAGCCTTGGCGACAGATAATCCTTTATTGATGCCACATGATATACCTTTATTTACTTGTATAAAGGCGGCCCATATCCGTCCTGCGCTTGAATCTATCATCGCGGATAATCAGCAGGCCATCGTTGCTCTGGCGGAGATAGAGGCCCCTGACTGGGACACTTTTATCCTGCCGTTTGAAGATCTTGATGAACGTCTGTCAAAAATGTGGGACACCGTCTCTCACCTGAATTCCGTACTGGATGATGATGAATTCAGGGAAAACTATCGACAATGTCTGCCTGTAATTTCCGACTATGCAACCAGCGTGGCACAGAATGAACAACTTTACCGGCAGTATCAATCTGTACGGGACAGCTCAGCTTTTGCCGAATTTGATCTAGCGCAGCAGAAGCTGATAGATAACGCACTGCGCGACTTTCGGCTCTCCGGTGTTGCATTACCAGAGAATAAAAAGGAAGGCTTCAAGGCCATACAGTCCGAACTCTCTACATTGACCAACCGCTTTGAACAAAATCTTCTTGATGCCACAGACCACTGGTTCTTGCATATCCTGAATAAGGACAAACTCTCCGGGCTCCCAGACACAGCGGTAAATCTTGCCGCTGATCAGGCCGCTCAAAAAAAGCTGGATGGCTGGGTATTCAGCCTGCAGGCGCCGTCCTATATCCCGTTTATCATGTTTGCCGATGACCGTGACTTACGCCGGCAGATGTACGAAGCCTATGTTACACGTGCCAGCGATGCAGGGCCCGATGCCGGCCGCTGGGATAATTCTTCAATTATTGACGATATTCTTAAGCTGCGACGGGAAAAAGCGGCTCTACTGGGTTTTGACGATTATGTAGATTATGCACTGCAGACACGTATGGCCGAAAATGGTCAGACGGTAAGCGATTTTCTCTCACAACTTTCTGCCGCAGCCAAACCATCGGCTGAAAGAGAGTTTCTTGAGCTAAGTGCGTTTGCCTCGCAGGACGGCATGGCTGAACTTCAGGCATGGGATCTGCCGTATTACAGTGAAAAACTGCGCCAGCAGCTTTATGATATTTCACAGGAGGATGTTCGTCCCTGGTTTCCACTGGATAAAGTACTGCATGGCCTGTTTGAGGTGATTGGCCGTCTTTATGGACTTACCATCAAACAAAACAATGCCGTTGAAACCTGGCACGAGGATGTACGCTACTACGAGATCAGCGACAGTACAGGGGGAGCTCGCGGACGTTTTTTTCTTGATCTTTTTGCACGCAAAGGAAAGCGCGGCGGTGCCTGGATGGGTGACGGCATCAGTCGCAAGGAAACATCTAAAGAGGTACAGAACCCTCTTGCCTGGCTGGTGACAAACTTCAGTCCGCCGACCGCAGGCAGGCCATCGCTGCTAAGCCATGACGAAGTCATCACCCTGTTCCATGAATTCGGCCATGGCCTGCACCATATGCTGACGCGTATTGCCTACCCGGCAGTCTCCGGCATCAATGGCGTGCCCTGGGACGCCGTTGAACTGCCCAGTCAGATGATGGAAAACTGGGCCTGGCAGGATGAAGTACTGGAAATGATTTCCGGCCACTTTGAAACAGGTGAACCGCTGCCGGTAGAAATGATCCAGCGCCTGAATGATGCAAAAATTTTCCAGGCCGGGATGCTGCTGTTGCGCCAGCTTGAATTCGCTCTGTTTGATCTAAGCATCCATAAAGGGACTGTCGCTGTAGATGTGCAAAAGGCCCTGGATCAGGTCCGCGCTGAGGTTGCTGTATTTATTCCGCCTGAGTTCAATCGCTTCCAGAATAGCTTTTCGCACATATTTGCTGGCGGTTATGCCTCTGGCTACTATAGCTACAGCTGGGCAGAAGTGCTTTCAGCTGATGCCTTCAGTCTGTTTGAGGAAAAAGGAATATTTGACCCGGATACAGGCCGTTCATTTCTTGAGAACATCCTGGAAAAAGGTGGCAGTCAGGATCCTCTTGCCCTGTTCAGGGCCTTCCGCGGTCGTGAGCCTGAGATTGATGCACTATTGCGACACCGGGGGCTGGCAGCGTAGTGCGGGGTAGGTATGCTAAACTCCAGTAGTTATGTAAAACACCGCATCAGTATTTTGCGTTATTTATATGAAAAACTTTATCATGAGAACCTTTCTTTTATTAATCATTTTCTTGTCTGCTCACGCAACGGCGAACGATTCGGTGTGGGTTCACAGGGTTAATAAACCTGTAGATGCCATCTACGGACCTATATATAAAAGCCTTGAAGAAGCAAATTTTTATGTTGTCTTTGAACCTGACATTGGAAAAAACATTTCAAGCTTCAGTGAACGCTGGGGCAATGAATACAACCGCAATCAACTGACACAAATTCGCAGCATGGTGTTCTGCAATGGCTGGTATGCCAATCAGGTCGGAAATGCCGATCCGGATATGCTGGCACTGTGCCCATTACACATCACGCTGACCGAAAAAGAAGGGCGTTCGACCGTTTTATTTGTTCGTCCCTCCGCTGTTGCCAAAGGCAGCAGGGCAGAAGCTATTGCCCGCGAGATAGAAAACAAGGTTATTATGGCCATTGAAGACGCAACGTGTGATACGCCAACCTGTTAACACAATGTCATCATTATCTTTTTTAACTCATTACAGACCTGCTTAAACAGTCCAAATCTGGAGCTTTTACATGCAAACCTGCAAAGTTGCACTGATACAATTACTGGCCGGAATTGCCGTCGTGCTGTTTCTGGTATTTTTAAACTATGATTTTCTGCATGAGTTTTATATTGAAAATCAGGAAACCCTGGCCGGCCCCATCATAAATGGCTTCATCCTGGTTCTTTTCTTTACCGGGCTGATACGAATCATTCAGGGCTACGGCTTTTATTCACGGGAAGAGGCGGCCTTAAAGCAATTTCGCAAGAATCTGACGCGCAATATCGATGAGCTGGATGAAGGTATCCCCGGCAGCAGCATCGTAGGTAAAAGATTCCAGCACGTCAGAGAACTGCAGACAGCGGGTACCAGCATCGACCAAAATGCACTGGCGGCGACCTTGATTGCCCAACAAAGCCTGAGAACCAGCTACCCCCATTTTATTAATAACATCCTCATTCTGGCGGGTGTTTTCGGCACCATTATTTCACTATCAATTTCACTGGTCGGAGCCAATGAAATGATTTCCAGTGGCGGCAGCATCACTGGCATGACCACCGTTATCCATGGGATGTCCACCGCATTGTCTACCACTATGACAGCTATTTTCTGCTATGTCTTTTTCCACTTTTTCTATAGCAAGTTGACCGATATCCAGACAAATATTCTAAGCCAGATCGAAGAAATTACTATAAGCCTGCTAGACAGGCGCAGCGTGACGGAATCGGATGTGTTACGAAACACAGACACCATTCTTCAGCAGCTGCAATCATTGATTGCCGAAATGAAGAACACACAGGAAGAAAACAGCCGCGCCGCCATGCAGCTGGCAAATGTAATAAAAATCTCGCAACAGAGTGGTGGCAGCATTAACCACCATATGGATAGACTGGAAGGCCTGTTGCGTGATGGCTTCCGTTTACCAAAACTAAATGATTCTTCAAAATGAGCGGCTTTGTAGATCTGCGGCTTAATCGCCGTCGCACAGAAGACGAGGGTTTCTGGCCCAGCTTTACCGACATTATGACGGTTATCGTGATGATCTTCCTGATGGGCATGGTCGTTGTCATGCTGCAAAATATAGAAGTCACTAACAATATGAAATCTGCCTTGCTGGAAAAACAGAAGGCTACCGAGCTGGCTGAATCGACATCGCAGGAAAAAAATGTTGTCACTCACCGCCTGTCTGATGCAGAAGAAGAGCTGGCCCGCCTGCGTATGATGATAATTCTTGCCAATGACCAGAAAAAAACCGTGCAGGCCCAGCTATCAGCTGCTGAAAATGAATTGCGGTCTTTAAGTGGCCTTTATTCTGCCCTGCAGGATACTCATGCCACTGTAAAACTTGAAAAGGAAAATGCTGATAAACAGCTTGAGGACAAATCACAGATTCTGGCACGCATTGAAGCTCAGCTGAACGAACTGATTCAACAGCAAGCAGTATTAACATCCGAGCTGGCCAGCAGTAAAGAGGCACAGGAACTGTCACAAAACAGACTTGCAGCTATCACCTTGCAGGCTACCAGTGCCGACCAGGAGCTAGCCAGTATCCGTGGTGAATACAGTGACCTGCAGGTGAAGTATAACAAGCTGATCAAACCTGCCAGAACTTCAAAAGGCAAACATGTTGTTGAGATCTTCTATACAAAAAGTGGTGACCGCGATGTCTATAAGATAAAGGATGCGGGCCAGGCATCACCAACCGTCGTTAGCAACATACAACTGCACCGCAGGCTTGCCAAACTGAAAAACAAGCATGAGAAGAACCTCTATATCCGGTTAATTTTCCCGGAAGACAGCAAGCTTTCATATAACGAAGCCTGGAAGTTCTCAAAGGAAGTGCTGGGTAAATATGATTATTACCATACAAATCAGGGAGCCTCTGATTAATTATGGTATATCTCTGCGAGACCTGAAGCGTGCAGCTGCAAAGCGTGCTTCGCAGTTAATGGCCCGGTCCTTTACCAGAAGCACAATGCCGTAGATGTGCGCTTCAGGCCTCGCCCTACGGGGCTTACCGGCTGATCCACACTCTGCGTTGACACTTTTCACCATGCCCAGGCATGCTTTCAAAGCATCGCCTTGATTGTGGATCAGCCGGTAAGCCAGAGATATACCATAATTAATCAGAGGCTCCCTGGTCTTTCATCATTTGCATCATTAATTGACAAATATCAATGAATGTCCTGTTCAGCTTGTTTAGGCTATTAGTCTAGACAAGTTGAACAGCATGAACTCCGCTACAGGCCATATATCAAACTCGCGTAGAAATTATCTACGCGGAAACATCACTAACAGGGTGCAGCAAATCCGACCTCCCTGGTCGCTGAGTGATGCCCTGTTTCTAAAAAAATGTAATCAGTGCAATGACTGCCTGGAAGCCTGCCCCCAACATATAATAGCCCGTGATGCTGATGGCTACCCATTTATAAGCTTCTCTCATGCTGGGTGTACCTTTTGTGCCGAATGCCTTGAAAGCTGCCGCACTGGCGCTTTAGAGGGGCTACGTAGTGATATTGATCAGGCATGGCGCCACGGCATGCGTATATCAGAACGTTGTCTGTCTGTTAGCGGAGTGTTCTGTCGCACCTGCGGTGATCACTGCGATGAAGGAGCTATCCAGTTCACCTTGCTGGCGCAGGGTCGTAGCCTGCCAGAAATCAGTTCCAGATCATGCACCGGTTGCGGTCAATGCATGCCGGTCTGCCCAGGCAATGCAATTTCCATTCATCAAACAATAGAGGGGTCCCTCTGAAGTCAGGATTCAATATTTGTGGAATGGTCGGGCGACCAAGAGACAACCGAACTGGCGTACGTGCTAGCTGCCTCGCTTGCCATAAAGGAATTGCTAACGAACTACCTCACAGGGTGAAAAGGATTCCAGTGCTGTATTCCTGAAGCACTGATTCCTAACTCTTTTTCTGCTTCAGAAGCCCTGTCTTTTGACAGGGTTTTTTATTGTTAATTTTCATTCACTTTTCACTTTTAACTGTGCCTTAACAAGCTACTTTCTCTTGTCAACCTTCTGTAAGGCATTTATGCTATCTATCTACCAATAGATTCCAATCGTACAATAAGCGTTGGGAAACGAGCCTATGCCGAGTTCATCAATGTCCAGAAGACATTTTAACCAGTTGCTGGCTGGTGGCCTGTTGGCAGGCAGTTCGTCTGCCTACGGGAAGCCTGCAAGTCATCAAAATAAAGCATCCCGCAAAGGCGCTCCTATGCGACTGCATGTCGCCGCAATCCAGATGGTTCCAGAGCTTGGCGATGTTTCATCAAATTTAATGCAGGCAGAACATCTTATTCAGCAGGCGCTGCGGCAGGGTGCCCGATGGATTATTCTGCCTGAAATGTTTAGCTCTGCCGCGGCCTTCCATGACGATATGCTAAAGGCTATACAACCCCTTGATGGTAGCCCTCTTCAGCTGCTGAAAAGGCTTGCAAGAAGAGGCAATGCCGTCATCGGCGGCTCTTTTTTAGCTCAGCGAAAAGGACAGGTCTTTAACACCTTTGTTCTGGTCTTTCCTGATGGTTCCTTCGTACAACACGACAAAGATAAACCGACCTATTGGGAAAACTGCTATTACACCGGTGGTAATGATGATGGGGTGCTGCCTACAACCGTCGGCCCGGTTGGTTCGGTTATGTGCTGGGAACTCATTCGCTCACAAACCGCCCGTCGCTTGATAAACAAGGTCAACATGGTAGTCAGCAGTTCTTGCTGGTGGACCTTGCCTGATGACGCGGACCCCGATAGCCCGCGATGGGAGGCAAATCTGAAGATGTTACAGGAGGCGCCGCCACTGTTAGCAAAAATGTTGGGCGTTCCGGTTATTCATGGCTCTCATGCTGGCAGTTTTGAAGGGTTTTTTAGTCCTGAATTGCCTGATGTCCCCTATAACTCCAGTTACCTTGGCGAAGCCATGATAGTAGATGCCGGCGGCAATGTGCTGGCAAGCTTGCCACGCAATAGTGGGGAAGGTGTGATTACTGCAGAGATTGAGCTACCACACGAGGCTACGCCTTCAGCACCTATACCCGATCGTTTCTGGACTCCAGAACAGATGCCTGATGACTGGAAAAGCGCCTGGTTACGCTGGCTTGTCAATGGTAAAGACTACTATAAGCTGGTAACCGGCCCATATTTGAAAACTGGCCGGATAAATGAATACACTCCCGAATATTTACGCTAAGTCTACCCATGTTCAAAGATCACTTTTCCCATAATTCTGTTTCCTATTCAAGACATCGTCCGGGCTATCCTGATTCACTGTATAGTTATTTGTCATCAGCTTGCAAAGAACACAAGCTTGCCTGGGACTGTGCAACCGGCTCTGGCCAATCTGCGGTTAAACTTACAAAACATTTCCGCAAGGTAATTGCTACAGATGCAAGTAAGGCACAGATAAACAATGCTCTTAAACATGAAGGCATAAACTATCTGGTTTCACCAGCTGAAGATTCCGGGCTTGACGCTGCTTGCGTGGATCTGGTTACTGTAGCACAGGCCCTGCACTGGTTCGATTTGCCTGGTTTTACAGCAGAAGTGGACAGGATTATAAAGCCTGCAGGGGTTCTGGCAGTCTGGAGCTACAATTTGCTGACTATTCGCCCCGACATTGATGAGCAAATCAGGCACCTGTACGGCAGCGTGTTAAAACAATACTGGCCTGCGGAACGATTACTGGTTGAAGGTGGCTATAAGCATATCGATTTTCCATTCACGGAATTACTGGTACCGCCATTTCATATGTCAATGGACTGGACGCTTGTGCAGCTGTCTGCCTACCTGTCCACCTGGTCTGCAGTCAACGCATATATTTTAAGGAATGACAGAAACCCTGTTGATATCATCTACCCTGAGTTGTTAAAGCTCTGGGGTGACCCAAAGATGAGGTTGCATATACAATGGCCGCTTTCCGTAAGGGCCTGGCAAAAACCCTGAACAAACCTTTAAATTTGACGCCCTTAGCAACAAGGTGAATATTTCGTGGCTAAACAATATCCCGCTATTACAGATAAATTGTCTGAGTTCATTGCAGACCAAAAAATATTTTTTGTTGGTACCGCCGCAGAAAAGGGCAGGGTGAATATCTCTCCTAAGGGCATGGATTCGTTACGTATAATAAATGAAAACCGCGTTGTCTGGCTAAATGTTACCGGCAGTGGCAACGAAACTGCTGCACATATCAAGCGGCTCAATCGCATGACTATCATGTTCTGTGCCTTTAGCGATGGACCAATAATACTTCGCCTCTATGGCAATGCGCGTGAGATAAAGCCCGGAGAAGATGAATGGACTGAACTATACTCCCTTTTTACTCCGTTACCCGGCAGTCGTCAGATATTTGATCTTGAGGTTGATATGGTGCAAACCTCATGCGGCATGGCGGTCCCCCTGTTCAATTTTGAGGGAGAACGCGAGCAGTTAAATAACTGGGCTGAAAAAAAGGGTGATGAGGGGATAAAGCAATACTGGAAGGATAAAAATCAGCTAAGCCTGGATGGTTTTGCAACTAACATCGTAAAAAAGTAGAGACGCCCTTAATAACAAAGGAAGATAAAGAACATGCTTGCAGAAACTGCCAACAAAATACGGCAATTATTTCAGAGTATCGATAATCAGGACACTGAAGCATTCCTTGCCTTTCTGGCGGATGATGTAAAATTCCGCTTTGGTAATGCCGATCCTGTGGCCGGCAAAGCTGCGGTAACTGAGGCGGTAAGTGGCTTTTTCTCCAGCGTGAAATCAATTAATCATAAACTGGCTGAAACCTTGGATGATAATGGAGTCGTCATCTGTCACGGAATGGTTACATACACCCGGCACGATTCAACAACACTAAGCGTTCCCTTTGCGAACATCCTTGCTATAGAGAATGCTTTGATCAGTGACTACAGGATATTTGCAGATATTAGTGATCTATTTGGCAGTTCTTAAGATATAACTATCCAAATATCGACTCTGTTCTATATCAGTCTTAAGTGTTGCTCCGTGATTTAGCGCAATACCTTATGTATTTACTGTATGACTATGCAACGCTTCCGGGTGCTCGATTTCACGTATTCCGATCAGACGGGCTGACCACTCTGGTACAGCAGCTACGGTCGCCACCAATAAGGCGGCGAGATAGGGAATGGACTGGATTAATAGCACCGCAATCCAGAACAGCGTGTCGGCTGAGTTTGCTCCCTGTATCAAAACTATTGCATACACGGCTGACCACAGGGCAATGAGAAACAGCGCCTCTTCTCGTGCCGAGGCGATTATCGAGCGCAGACCCGATTTCCCTGCATGCTTCGGAGTCCGTATAAAAGGCATGCCTTTAGTGAATATACCCTGCAGTATGGCACGTGAGATGGTGTGCGCCAGTGAGAGCCCGGCCAGCCCACCGAACAGTGTCTGTATTGTTGAGGCGCCGATTCGGCTTTTGTAGATATAGATCAGTTTGGCTGTCTTGAACAGAAACAGTGCCACCGGTAGCAGGGAGAACAGTAGCATCGGCGGGTCTATCGTTTTCGGTGCCCAGACCATGGCCAGTGACCAGCCGAGTGCAGCAAGGTTAAACAGCAGGTTAAAGCTGTCGGCAAACCACGGCAGCCAGCCGGCGATAAAATGGTAACGTTGCCCCCGACTAAGACGGCAGTCGCTGCGGCTAAACAGGCAACGTGCGTGATGTTTGAGGATCTGAACCGCGCCATAGGCCCAACGATAACGCTGCTTTTTATAATCGATGAACGTGTCAGGCATGACGCCACGGCCATAGCTGTGCGGGGTATAGTGTGCCTCGTAGCCCTGCTCGAAGATGCGCAGGCCCAGCTCGGCGTCTTCGGTGATACACCACTCCGCCCACCCGCCTACCTGCTCCAGTATCTGTTTGCGTACCATGGTCATGGTACCGTGCTGGATGATGGCATTACGCTCGTTGCGGGTTATCATGCCGATATAAAAAAAGCCGGCGTATTCGCTATAACACATCGCCTTAAAGGCATTCTCGCAACCATCGGAATAATCCTGCGGTGCCTGCACGATTGCAACGTTGGGCTCGTTAAATTGCGGGATTAAGTCGCGCAACCAGCGCGGGTCAACGATATAGTCACTGTCGATAACTGCAACGATCTCTGCATCCGCGGAGGTATGACTCAATCCAAAGTTTAATGCCCCGGCCTTGAAGCCTGGCAGCGGGTCCTGATGGAAGAAGCGAAAACGGTCACCGAGTTTTTCACAGTGGGCCTGTACCGGTTGCCATACAGCGGAATCTTTAGTGTTGTTATCGATCACCAGCACTTCATAATTGGGGTAATCGAGTTTTGCCAGGGCGTTGAGGCTGCGTTTGAGCATGGCTGACGGTTCGTTATAGGCTGGGACATGAATGGAGACCATGGGCAGGTCATCCCCGGCCAGTGGCTGGATTTTCATATTACGTCGCGGTTCTTTTATCCATAATGCCTCAGCCCATTCATGAGCTTCGGCCATCAATACCAGGAAAATGCCTATCATTCCTATCGCCATCAGAATACCGATAATTATGGTTCCCGCTGTCTGGTAGAGGGAGCTGTAATCGTAGATGATCCAGACAATGGCAGTGGCTGCCAGGTAGCTGACGATGGCAAGGAAACTGCGCCCATGACCGCGCAGAGTTTTGCTATCGATCAGCAGCAGTCCAAAGGTGATGAAAGCGAGTGCCATGGAGATACCCGCCAGTAATTGCCATTGTGGTACGGGCACGATGGGTTGGGTGAATTCAAATTTGGGGTTTCGCTCTACATCATAAACCCCCCAGTATGCACCCACAGCGCCTTCGTCGTCGGCCTTCCATGGCTGGTCAAAAGCTTCCATCAAATAATAGATATATCCGTATTCGGAAACACGCCTGAGAAAATGGCGCAGAAAGGTCGCTTCGTTAGAGACAGAGGCGACTGCAGCGCCACGGGCTCGACCGCGGCTCGGCCAGCCGACCTCGGAGATAATGACCTGCTTCCCTGGGTAGGCTTCCTGCAAACCCTGTATCTCGGTGAATACATACTCAACGGCCTCATGCACCTCCATGCTTTGCCAGTAAGGCAGGATCTGCATCGCAATATAGTCGACATGTTCAACCAGTTCGGGATGTTTATGCCAGATCCCGGCGGGTTCTGCGGTACTGACCGGCACCCCAAGAGCCAGACGCGCCTGATCCAGATAACTGATCAGGTCCTCATAGTCCAGGATGCCCTGATACTGTGTCTCGTTACCCACCATGGCGCGTACCACATTGGTATTACCTTTGGCTATTTCGAGAAAGCGCTGAAACTCTTTGGTGTTACGCTCTTCATCACGACCAAGGTAGGCACCGAGGCAAACATTGATGTTATGCTCACGCGCCAGGTTCGGGATATCTGCCAGAGTTGCTTCCACGCTGTAGGTACGAACAGCCGTTACCTTGCCCTTCAACAGTCTCAGGTCACTATCGATCTGCTCCAGGCTGGGATAGCGGTTTTCTCGTGGAGCCTGTCCGGCCTGGAAAGGAGAGAAAGCAAATCCGGTAACACGTTCGGGCCAGTCAGGTAGAGACTGTGGCCGATTGATATATGCCCACAAGCTTACGCTGATAATGGCAACGGCAATGCCGATAACCCAGTTGGTCAAACGAAACATGAAATTCAGGTCCTGAACAAAAAAATGTAGGCCGCTTACTGATGTGTTGCATTAGCAACAAACGCTTACAATATGGAGGCAGAAAGGAGCGTCTATATTTTACCTGATAATTGTTACAGTTAAAGTATAATTGACCACTTAGCAAGTCACCCCGCCTGGCAAGTTTCAATAAAGACAATGTATCATCGATTAATCCCGCAACTTCAACACAAGCCCCCCTTGCGTAATGCTCTACTACGTAGTGGTCTGCTGTTTCTGCTGCTCGCCGGTTATCTGTTACTGGCTGAATATCTTGGCGGTTTTGTTGCCCGTTATACCGGGCAGCTCTGGCTGGAAGCATTATTGGCACTCTATCTGTATGGCCTTTTCTTTATCGTGCTACGCCCCTCGCGATGGCGTGCCTATCTTGCAGCGATTCCATTGCTGCTGATCTATCTGACCAGCGATGTTTTCTATCTCGCTTTTGGCAAGGTGTTCAGGCTGGTCAACCTGCATGAACTGCCAGAGTTATTTGATGTACTGCCGTTAAGCTACAGCGTGCCACTTTCTATTCTGGTGCTGCTGCCCATAGCTGCTTTGCTTGTACAAATTATGTGGCGGCCAGGGTGGCGATCCGGTAGCTATGTTTTGCTCTCAGCGATGCCATTCCTGGCCACCGTGGTACTGCTCTTCAGCATCCCAGGGGCGATTGCACAGATATTGGAAGGTACAAGCGAACTGGTGAAGTACTCCGATGCAAAGAGCGTCGAGCGTAACGGTCGCCTGACCATGATGCTCTATCGTGAGGCGCAGCGGTTAAAAGCCCTTGATGACCTCGCGCCGTATCTTGACCGTGATGGTTATGAGCAGGCAGTCAACGAGCAATTGCAGGCATTGCAGCCATCGCTAGATAAACGCAATGTACATCTCATCGTACTGGAGAGTTTTCTCGATCCACGCCTGTTCAGTAAGCTTAGCTTCTCCACTTCACCGGTGCACCCCGAGTTTAAGGCGCTATTTGATGATCAGTTAGGCCTTTCTTTAGCACCGGTCTTTGGCGGAGCCACGGCGCAGGCCGAGTTTGAGGTTCTCTGTGGTGTATCTGCTCTGGAACAGCTGTCCAGTGTCGAATTTAACGCGTTTAGTGGTTCAGCGGCACTCTGTCTACCGGGAAAGCTGGCTAACCTGGGTTACCACAGCAGTGCCAGCAATGCGTACAAACCGAACTTCTTTAATGCGATAGCGGGTTATCAGGGGGCAGGTTTCAGTGCTAGCCACTTTCCAAAAGAATTCTCCCCAGCAGGGGATACCTATCTTGCGTTTGGCGACCCGGGCGTAGAAGAGTATCTGTTTGACCAGGGACTGTTCGAACAGAACCTGGCTTATGTGGAGAAGCACCTGCGAGAACAGCCAGCAAAGCCGTTATTCAATTACCTGATGACCATCTATGGTCACACACCGCATATCCTTGATCCAGAAAGGCGTCCCGAACGTATCGAACTGCTTTCTGACTACCCGGATGATCACCTTAGCCGTGCCACTAATCAGTTCTATTACCGCACCGAGGCCATCGCCAAATACGTGAAGGGTCTGATCAGCCTTGACCCGGAAAGCCTTATTATCCTCATCTCTGATCATGTTCCGCCATTACGCAATGGGCCAAATACCTACGAGGCACTCGCTTATATGGAGGGCGCCAAAGATGCCCAATATCACAACAGACTCGCCATCATTGATAGGGGTCAGCCCAATGTCTGGCCATTGATTCATCACTACGATATACCCGACCTGGTATTTAACTATCTTAGTAAGGGTGTTTATTGTCAGACACAGGGCTGTTCGTTCGCCGGTAACGGTAAAATTGTCAGCGAAGAGGAAAGACTTAACGCCTATTTGATGTTAATGGCGCATGCTTCAGAGTAAAAAAACATTTTTTAAACCGCGGGAAATGAAAAAATAAAGGGAGGCCTCGAGAGAAAGCAGTGGTGCATTTGCAGTCAATTACTGCCATTTGAATGTAACGTGTGATTCATTAACATCTATATCTAGGCGATTTCGAATGTCTTCTGAACCCACCCTGTTGGGTGTTTTTTCTTTTCCGGGTGAATTATCACCATTGGCCGGTGGCCTCCCGTTTTCATGCCAGATGGGCTCTGACTCTGATATCATTACTTTCAGGTCATGTCTGAGCTAATACATCATAGATGATGTGTATTCTTTTTATATTTCCTGTTTTTTTAACCCTGCTCTAGCTTGCTACTACAATCTATGCAGTAGAGTACGGCAGGATTAAACTGCAGGCGTTTCTCAGCAATTTCTTCACCACACTGCTCACAGAATCCGTAGTCGCCCGTTTCAATCTTTCTAAGCGACTCATTGATGCCTCGCAGCAATTGCTCACGTCGTTGTGCCGCTTCCTGCAACATCGCCTGTGACTGCATGGCATCCATTCTCGATAATCGACCCACACAGGTCTGATCCAGTTTTACTGTTCCGGCGGCGCTCTTTCCGCTATCAAGAACTTCCAGTATTTCCTGGCGTTGCTGCTGCAGCAGTTTCCTGAAGCGATCTGTATTCACCTTGTTAAGGGACCTCTGACGAGTCAATCCTCGTTAAGAATACTCGCCAGCATGACGCCATCCAATGGAGAGAGTTCGTGTGCTGACGGCACAGAAATTACTTTTGCCTGGCCGGCGATTGCAACAACATTATTCAGATCCTGACTTATGCCTGGCACCATCCAGTCACCCGACATGATCAGGTTCTGGCCTCGCACAATTGCAATATACTCTAGTTGCGGATGCGGTTGTGAATTTAACCAGCCCAGATAAGTGCCCGGTGTGGCCGGCAATAGTTCAATCAGCAGATGCCGGGAACGTTTTACGGTGTGGTAGCCTTCTCCGGCAAAGAAATCTGCTGCCATGCTAAATGGCCAGGGGATGTCGGTAACATTGAGTGCCTGTAATGTGCGTTCTGTACCCAGATTTGGGGCTGCTATTGAAATCAGTCGGTTAACCCCGGCAGCATTGCCTCTTACCAACACGGTTCTGGCGACTATTGCCCCGGCAGAATGACCTGCCAGGGTAATCGCTTCTAGTGGGTAGCGCAGGCGAATGTCATTCAATACCTGGTTTAGCAGGTCTGCCTGTAAAGCTACCGGTGCTTCTGATGGCAGATCGACAACAACAGACCTGTTGAGACTGTTTTTCTGCGGGACAACCGGGCCAGAAAAATATTGCATCGTTCGGCCTGATGGCGCATACAGGCCGGCCCTGGGCCAGCCATTTTCCTGCAAAATTGAAGATACGCCACTTGTTTCCCAGGCATATGCCCCGCTGTGATAACCGTGAATGAGCACGACCACATCAGCGATGGCTGTACCCGGCAGCGAAAAGCTGATAATTAGTAAAAAGTCTCTTAAAAAAGTTTTTGCTTTCATTGGGCTGATACCTACTGTTTCTTGCTATTGAATAGTACTATTGTACATCTCTTACCGGTCTCATTTACTTGATATTATCGCTATGAATCAAGACTCAATTATCCACTTCAATGAGCAGCTTCTACTGCTGCCGAAAGAGCTTCAGCAGGATGTGGATATCATCTTTAATGAGGTTATCGAACATTTACCGGATTCGTCAACAACCACCTTAGACTGGCTCGGCGCCTTGCCAGCTGTACTCAGTAGCAGCCCGTTTATTGTCAGCCTTATCCGCAAAGACCCGTCATATTTAACTGAATTGATAGAAAATGGCAGCCTGTTCAGGCCACTGGATACAGAGTACTTATTCTCTAAAGTCGAAGCCTCTCTTGCCGACACAGAAGATGAACAGGAAATGATGCACAGCCTGCGCTACGCACGCAATCAGGCAATGCTGCAAATTGCCTTTCGCGACCTGGCCGGCTGGGCCGCCCTGCACGAGGTAATGTCCAGCCTGAGTAACGCTGCGGTTGCACTGCTGTCAGCAACCCAGGCACGGACCTATGATCTGCTTGCTGCTCGTCATGACACACCCCTCGGCGCTGAAACCGGCGAATCTCAACAGCTGGTTGTTCTCGGCATGGGCAAACTCGGTGGTAATGAACTGAATTTTTCTTCCGATGTCGATTTGATTTTCTGTTTCCCGGAAAATGGTCAGATGACTGCCAGCAAACCGCTTTCAAACCAGGAGTTTTTTATAAGGCAGGCAAAATTATTCATCAGGTTACTGACGACACAGACTGCCGATGGATTTGTCTATCGTGTCGACACGCGCTTGCGGCCAAACGGAGACAGCGGTCCATTATGCCTGTCATTCAATGCCATGGAGAACTACTACCAGTTGCACGGTAGAGACTGGGAACGGTATGCCTTTATCAAGGCCCGGGTGGTTGCTGGAGACAGGGAAAAAGGTCTACAACTTTTAAACCGCCTTCGCCCGTTCATCTATCGTAAGTATCTGGACTTTTCTGCAATTGAAGCCATTCGTGATATGAAAGAGATGATTGAGCGCGAACTGCTGCGTAAAAAGGAGGTACAGCGCAACATAAAACTCGGCCCCGGTGGCATCCGTGAAGTCGAGTTTATCGCTCAGGCTCATCAATTAATTCGTGGTGGCAGAGACCCACTACTGCAGCAGCAAAGCTTGCTGCCTGTTCTTGATCAGCTTCAGGCCTCTAGCCTGATCTCTACAGAAGAATTTAGCACTCTGACTGAGGGCTATAATTTTTTACGGTGCTGTGAAAACCGTCTACAGATGTACGCTGATCAACAAACCCATAACTTGCCCGAAAATACATTACCACAGCTTATCCTTGCCCTCTCAATGGGCTATTCCGACTGGTCGGCATTTTCCTCTCAGTTACAGACTCACATGCAGGCTGTCCATGCTATTTTTCATGAGCTTTTCATCTCAACTGCAGACCCGGACAAAAGCTCTCCGACACGAACTATGGGCCATTTGTGGGATAACGAACTTGATGAGAAAGCAGCCTGCCAGACGTTAAAAAGCAATCATTATATAAAAACAGGGTTTCTGTATTCTCACCTGCAGGCATTACGTAACGGCTCTCTCTATAGCAGCCTCAGCACATCAGCGCGAAGTCGTCTCGACCGCCTGCTGCCAGTGTTGTTGTATGAGGTGGGTTATCTTGCCAAAACTTCTGATATTGATGCAGGTACAGATACAGATGAAACCCTTATTCGCTGCCTCGACCTGCTTACGTCAATCGTCAGGCGCCCGGTCTATCTCTCCTTGCTGTTAGATAATGAGGCAGTACGGCATCAGCTAATCCGTCTGACTGCTGCCAGCCCCTATGCTTCAGTATTAATCAGGCGATATCCGGTTCTGCTGGACGACCTGCTAACCGGTTATTCTCCTGCCGATTTTACCCACGAAACATTGTCCGCTGGTGTCAGGAAACTATTACAAACCGCTGAGCCCGATGACCTTGAACAGCAAATGAACCTGCTCCGGGAATTTAACCACAGCAAGCTCCTTGCAGTGGCCTCACTGGAGATTTCTGCCAGGCTTACTGCAAATGAAACCGGTCGATCCCTTTCTGCAATTGCTGAAACCTGTACCAGCGAAAGCCTGAACCTGAGTATGCAGGGCATCATTGCTAATCACGGCACGCTGGAGGATGCTGACCCGGCTAACGTTCCTTTCTGCATTATCGCCTATGGCAAGCTCGGCAGTCGGGAACTTGGCTTTGGTTCTGACCTGGATCTTGTCTTTGTCTCTGCCCGGCTGGCCGATTCAGTAAAAACATCGGGTCCAAGAAAAATTTTTGCCGCGCAGTTTTTTGCACGCATCGGCCAGCGCCTGGTTCATATAATGTCAACGCTTACGCCAGCAGGCCGATTGTACGAAATTGACATGCGCCTGCGGCCAAGTGGAAATTCCGGGCCTTTAGTAGCAAGCCTCAGCCAATTACAACGCTATCTGAGAGAGAAGGCCTGGACCTGGGAACACCAGGCCCTGGTAAGAGCACGCGTCATTGCCGGTAATCAGGAGCTTGCACAGGCCTTTGATTCGCTTCGAAAGGAAATTCTTTGCCTCCGGCGAGATGAAGAAAAGCTACGAATTGATATTGTCGATATGCGTGAAAAGATGCGTCAGGCAAAAAACACGGGGAATAGCGAAAAATTTGACCTTAAACAAGGCCATGGAGGTATCGTTGACATCGAATTTATGGTGCAATATATGGTTCTGCGCTGGGCCTGTGGGTATCCACAGTTGACTGAGCACACTGAAACAATGGTTCTGCTAGATGAGCTTAAGAAACTTGAGCTGCTTGAGCCAGAAACTCACCGGGTTTTATCCGGTACTTTTTCAAGCTGGCTGGAAAAGAGCTATCAGCTGAAGTTAAATGATCGCCCGGCAATGATACCTGCTGCTTCCGCAAAAAAGCTGTCTAGGCAGGTAACTGAAATCTGGCACAAGCTACTTTCTGGAAAGCAGTAAACAACTCTACAGGAGATACAATGATGTCGATGGCTGACCGTGACGGTGTCATCTGGTATGACGGTCAACTGGTTCCCTGGCGTGAAGCCACTACCCATGTATTGACCCACACCCTGCATTACGGGCTGGGTGTGTTTGAAGGTGTTCGTGCCTATGAGGCTGAAGGTGGGACGGCTATATTCCGCCTGCATGATCACACCAACCGATTATTCCGATCCGCGCACATTCTGAATATGGGTATTCCTTTCAGCAAGCAGGAGCTAAATGATGCTCAATGCGCAGTAGTGCGCGAAAACGGCCTTAAGAATGCCTACCTGAGACCCATGTGTTTCTATGGGGCTGAAGGCATAGGGCTGCGCGCAGACAATCTGAAAACCCATGTTATCGTCGCGGCCTGGGACTGGGGCTCCTATCTTGGTGAGGAAGGGATGGAGAAAGGTATTCGTATTCATACATCGTCCTTTACCCGTCACCATGTCAACATAACCATGTGCAAGGCAAAGTCGAATGGAAATTACACAAATTCGATACTTGCGCTACAGGAGGCTCGTGCAAATGGTTATGATGAAGCGTTGCTGCTTGATCCTGAGGGTTTTGTTGCTGAAGGCAGTGGTGAAAATATATTCATCATTCGCAACAATATCATCTATACCCCGGAGCTGACTTCTGCGCTGGACGGCATTACTCGCGATACCATCATACATTTCATTGATGAACTGGGTCTCAAATTGATCGAAAAGCGCATCACCCGCGATGAAGTTTATATTGCCGATGAGGCATTTTTTACCGGCTCTGCGGCAGAGGTTACTCCAATCCGTGAACTGGATAACAGGCAAATTGGCGAAGGCTGCAGGGGACCCATAACGACGAAACTGCAGGCCATGTACTTTGATCAGATACATGGCCGTAGAGATAGCCACCAAGAATGGCTGACGCGAGTCTATGAGTAAAAGGCACCTCAATTAATTCATGAATAATCTTAATGAATCCAGCGTTTATAGAGGAATCCTGAAGCAGGAGTAAAACTATGCAGAACACGACTAATGACCCGGTGAATACCGTAGCAAAAAACACTTCCTCACAAGTTCATTTCATTACCAGGAATGACCTGCCTTTATCCTGTCCACTGCCCAGCGCCAGCCAGTGGAGTTCCCACCCCAGAGTCTTCCTGAAACTGGACAATGAGGGCGTGGCCACATGCCCTTATTGCAGCACGGTCTATATCCTGCAGCAGGACAGCTAAAACTTTCGAGGTCTCATCAACGTGAGTACCCCATACAGGATTCTTGTCATTGGGCCTTCCTGGGTTGGCGACATGATGATGGCGCAGTCCCTCTTCTTGCTGCTAAAAAGGAATAACCCAGACTGCCGTATTGACGTCCTGGCTCCCGCCTGGTCGCTGCCGCTGCTTACACATATGCCAGAAGTTTCTGAAGCAATACCATCTCCGTTTCAGCACGGTGAAGCAGGCCTCCGTAAACGATATCTGCTGGGGAAATCACTGCGCGACCGCCACTATGACCAGGCAATTATATTGCCGAACTCAATGAAGTCTGCGCTGGTTCCCTACTGGGCACGCATTCCTCTTCGTACCGGCTTTGTTGGAGAAATGCGCTATGGCCTGGTCAACGATGCCCGGAAACTAAACAAAGACACTTTACCTAAAACCGTCATGCAATTTACTTCCCTGGGGCTTCCTGCCGGCCAGCCGCTGCCGGATAAAATACCCTTACCGCGTTTAGCCACCAATGAACTCGACGTTTCTGCCAGCCTCACAAAATTAAATCTGGCTGACGCTGACGCTCCTGTTCTTGCGTTGTGCCCCGGGGCCGAATTTGGTCCAGCAAAGCAGTGGCCATCCCGTCACCTGGCGACATTGGCAAATATCCGTCTTGATCAGGGCTGGCAGGTATGGCTACTGGGTTCAGATAATGATAGGGAAATCTGCACCAGTATTGATACCTCGACTAAAGGACGCTGTAAAAACCTCGCCGGCAAAACAGAACTGGGTCAGGTGATTGATTTAATGTCCCAGGCAACAGCTATCATATCCAATGACTCAGGCCTAATGCATATCGCTGCTGCACTGGATAAGCCCCTGGTAGCCATCTACGGTTCTTCTGACCCGGGCTTTACCCCACCCTTATCGGACAGGGTTAAAATTCTAAGCCTGCATCTTTCCTGTTCTCCCTGTTTCAAACGCACATGTCCGCTGGGTCACCTCGATTGCCTGAACAAGCTGGGGCCAGAAATGGCAGGCAGCGCAATTGACTCATTACTGGAAGAGGAAAACAATGGCTGACTGGCATTCCATTGATCTGGATACGACTCGCAAACACGGCACCTTCACCCACAGGAAGGCCCATGGATCAAGGCCTGATGTTATACGTATTAATATTGATGGCGATGAAGCCGTTCTAAAAGACTATACCCATAGCGATCCCTGGTTCAGGCGCCTTGTCGCTCCATTGCTGGTTATCCGTGAAGTTCGCTCACTGAAATTGCTCGATGGCATTACAGGCACACCTCGCCTGTATCATGTATATAATCGCCACGCCTTTCTTGTTGAATCTATTCACGGCACTGCTGCCAGCCAGATGGATAAAAACACTCTTGACAATGATTTTTTTGAGCGCATGAATAAAGTATTAGACGATATTCATGGACAGGGGGTTACGCATTGTGATCTTCGCAGCGCCGGCAATACATTGATTACCGATGACCACCAGCCCTGGCTGGTTGACTTTGTTGCCAGCATTCATCAGAGCAGCCGCTGGAACATTATTGGCCGCTGGATCTTTGAACAGTTCGTCGAAGCTGATTATGGCGCGGTGTTAAAACTAAAGAGACGGCTTGCGCCTCAACTGTTAACAGAGGATGAAATAGACCGGCTTGTGCACCCTCATTCGAAGGTCGAGCGAATTGGAAGAAAAATGGGAAGATCAGTACGTTTTGTTACGCGCAACCTTTTTCCAAGTAAGCATAAGTAAATTTCTACCCACCACGCATCGTACGAACCTTTTCTTTGATAAAATCTTTTACCACCAGGTATTCTATCGGCGCATGATTATCTGTTAGCAGCTGGCCCGCCATGCTTTTTTCATTAAGATTATCCAGCCCCTTAACTGGATTCCAGCCACAAATAATCCAGTTGTTTGTGCGAGTTGCTGCGACCATATATACGTAAGGAAAAGTCTTTTTTAATGTCTTCACAATACTTCCCGCCATATCGCTACTCGCAGGTTTGCCTCTTACATTCAT
>JBLYYR010000258.1:0-12513 GCA_048550195.1 Arenicellales bacterium | reverse complement strand
GGCAGTAAAGAGGTTTCAAAGATGTGTCTGTACATTGAAATGAAATCAGAATTCCGATGGCAAAATTCCAGTCTCTTAGTCTGGAAACTGGCATGGCTGGATATCGAACAAGGCATCTATAAAGGCTGCTGATGAATGAAAATTTCGGGCCGATTGTATATTGTTATTTGCCAAAGATTTATATTTCTCGCAGTTTTCAATATATTTCAGAATTCCACGGGTAAGCGAATCCACTGACTCCTCTTTGATAGATATGCCGGAGCCCACCTCCTTCATACAATCTTCTATCCATGTATTTGAGATGCAAATGCATGAGGCACCTGACTGAAAGGCTTCAATTGCGACCCCGGATAGCCTGTCATGATATTCATGTCGCCGATAGGGCAAAAGCATCAAGTCTGTCTCATCAATTCTTTTCTGGTATTCATGACTACTCATATTATTCCGTATAATTTCAACATTATCTGATTCTTTGATTTCATCTGAAATAGATACACCATTCCCGTCATGGAGAACATCGGTTTTATTCCAGTGCAGTACGAACTTTAAAGGTAGTTGTGGAGTGTGCTTAATGAGCTTACTCATCGCACCAATGATTAAATCACTTCCTTTTTCGTATCGTGGGGGGCCTAAAGCCGATATTACGATGCACTTATCATTGATATCATTGCGATCTCTTACAGGCAGGTTATCTATTGTTCGTGGATGAGGGAATGTTCTGAAAGGGATGCCGGATAATAGCTGATATTGTTCTGCAAGTTTATTACTATCAGTGGCAAATACTACTTTGTTATTTTTTACGGAATGTTTAAATGTTTTTAATATTTTTCCAAATATCCTCGTTGACAAATTAAAGCTATAGCTATTGTTATCCGGGTCGTACTTTCCGACATTGGTTCTTATTGTTAGAACAGCTTTCTTGAACCATGAGCCTGATCCCGGGATAATCAGCCATCGCCAGGCCAGCCAATGATAGAGAACTACAGTGGGAACTAACACGATGTCATAAGGCGGGTTTTTTCTAAAATGCCGTGTCATCCATCGTGCAACCAGGAAGTTGTGTCTTAAAAAACCGAAATATCGTATTACCGAGTTTGAACGGCAGTATACCTGATCCCAACTGGTCGCAGGGAACCAGGGGGTCGCGCCTAATTCATCACATATCTCTTTCTCGATATCTTTGTGTACAAGAAGTGTTACTTCAATCCCGCGAGACCTTGCTTCTTCAAGAATAGCCTTATTATATTCATACCAATGGCCATTACGATTTTTCAAGGCTTCCTCAACAATCAATAAGCGAGTTACCATCCTGCTAAACCTGCGTTATTTCAGTCTTAACTGTTACAGTTGTGTTTTATGACCAATAACTCTGACTTCCGGGTGGGGGATAATAAACTGCCCCCCTGCTCTGAGATAGTCTTTATATTTTTCGATGAAGTAATCGAGAAAGTTCCAGGATAGTACCAGGTAATAATCCGGCTGTTCTTCAATTGATTCCTCATAAACTATCGGAATGTGAGTGCCGGGTGTTAATTTGCCGATCTTAAACCGGTTTACCTCAGTTGCAAGCTTTACTTTATCTGGTCCGATCCCGCAATAGTTCAGTAATGTGCTTCCTTTTAGTGGTGCGCCAAGGGCATAAATTGACTTTCCCTCAGCAGATAATCTGTCTAATAGAGCGTTAAGGTTATCCCTGTTTTTCTCTACACTTTTAGTGAATTTCAAGTACGTGGACATCTCGTGCAATCCGGCTTCTATTTCTGCTTGAATTGCTTTGTGAACTTCAGGTGATGATGTATATGGAGATTCATCCTTGCCTACATATAAAACAAACGAGCCACCGTGAACCTGATAGAAATCCACGTCGAGTATTTTCAGACCATATTCTTCAAAAAGCCTTTTCAATGGAGCAATCGCATGTATCATGGTGTGTTCATGATAAAAGTGATCGAACTGTACTTTCTCAATAACATCCTTGAGGTATACACACTGCGTCAGGAATACTGTATTTTCGTCCATCAGATTCGAAAGTCCTTCGACGAAGCTGTGAATATCCTCCACATGATAGAAAACTGCAGTAGCTGTGATTAGATCAGGCTTAATGCCAAGCTGCTTCAGATTATTAGCCGTATTTTTATCCCAGAATGTTTCACATACAGTAATGCCATTCTTCTTTGCCAGTTTTCCTGTTTTTTGACCTGGATCTATTCCGAGAACACGCATTCCTTTTTTATGGAATTTTGATAGCAATGTCCCGTCATTTGCCCCGATATCCAGGATAAGGCTATTTTCAGATATGTTGAATTTCTCGATTGTCCTTGTCACCATTGCTTCAAAATGTGTCACAACAGGCATGTTTACGCCCGTTATATATGGATGGTTTATAAACATAAACTCAGCTGAAGGGCACTCTTCTATCTGCACTTGCCAGCATTCCTGACATACAGCCATAGAAAAAGGAAAATTTGGTTCAGATTCAACTTCATCAGCTGATGGGAAATGGTTCCCATTGGGTTGCAGGCCGAGATCGATAAAACGTTCTATATTCGCACTGCGACAATTCATGCACTTAATATTTTTCATTTTTCCTCTAAGCTATTTCTCCACCAGTCACAGGTAGACTGAAGTTGTTGATAAAAGTCCTCATTAGGAGACCAGCCTACTTCCCTTCTCAATTTATTGATAGAGCCCACAATGTAGGAGGGCTCAGCAGTTGGTGCTTTATTATCATCAAACTGAACAAGGCTTGATTTTCCTAGTATTTTCGCAATTGTCTGTACCAAATACTTTACTGTTATTGCTTTACCTGAAGCAATATTTACAGACCCCTGGACATTGCAGTCTAATAAGGCAGCGAATGCACTACCCGCATCGTCGACATATAAAAAATCTCTGTAGAGCATTCCATCATCAAAAAGAACTTCTTCATTATTAATGAGCTTGATAATGACTCTAGGTATTAAACGTTCTTTCTTTTCACCTGGACCAAAAATATTAAATATATGACCCCATGCCCATGATACATCGTTCTGGATCACACTTGCCTGTAATATTTCATGCAAAGAGTGCTTGTTTATTCCGTAAAGGCTATCAGGGGAAAATTCCGATGTATTTTCATCTAGTAATTGATTTTGACCCCATTTATATTCAGCACTTGTTCCTGCTACTACAATTCGCTTCCCGCCATGACGAATAAATGACTCAGCCAGGTACAAGCTGGCTGCTGTCCAGCGCAGGTTTTTATTGCTATTCCAGTAGTTACCATGAGTGGTATCCCATGCCAGGTGTAATAAACCATCAGGTTTCTCATCCTTTATTATTTTTTCAATTTCTGTAGGAGAATGAATATCTCCTTTTACCCATGAAACATAGTATTTAACGGAATGTTTATCTACTGGAGAGCGGGTAAGTGCAACTATATCGTGCCCTCGCTCAATAAGAGGTTTTATAACAGTGTTCCCCAGGAATCCATTCGCGCCAGTTACAAGTACTTTCATTGTTGACTGATCATCGGTGAGATTCTATCGCGCTCGGAAAGTATCGGGTCAGTAACTGGCCAGGGAATATTCAGCAGGGGGTCATTCCATCGTACAGCACGGGCTGAGTCTGGCTTGTACTCCCCATCAATAAGATATGCAATAGTTGAGCAATCCACCAGAGTTGCAAAGCCATGTGCGCACCCCTTAGGTATCATGATCGACCTGCCACTCCCGGCTTCTAGTTCTACTGCAGACCAGTTAAGATAAGTCGTAGAATCCTTTCTCATGTCGATGACAACGTCCCATACCTTACCCGACACACAAGATACTATTTTTGTCTGTTGGTCAGGAGAAGCCTGATAGTGTAGTCCACGTATGGTGCCTGCCTTTTTATTATAAGAGTGATGAGCACTTGTAATTGTAAAGTCAGCTAGCAAGTCTGTGTTCCATTCTGATTCCCAGAACACCTCAAAGGAGCCTCGCTTATCCTGAAATACTTCATTATCAAGTAGACACAAATCATGAATAGTAAGCGTCTGTATCTTCATGGCAAATTAGTTGAATTATATCTCTAGACTAATAAGGTATGATGATAGCCATTTCATGGCCATATGTCTCATATTTATTACCCTTTTCATTACCGACAGAACTGGAAAACCAGTGAAACTGTTAACTAATGATGAAACGCCCGGGCAAAATACAATATTTCCTGTCAGAAACCGAGGTTTGAGTCTCTGTGTACTTGTTGTAATCATTTACTCTTAATAATTCAAAATTTTATGAGTATTTAAATCATTTTTTGAATAATATTTTCTTAATCGCTGACAGCCACATTGGATTGTGACCAGTCGAACACAAGTCCTGACCAGTTGTTGGCCACCATCAGGAAACGGTTGATAAATTCAGAGTGGTCTTCTACGCCAAACTCCATGAATATCAGGTGATGGAAATGAATATTTACGATAAGGCATTGAATATACCCGTCGTTTCCCAATTGAGAGAAATCCATGAATTCAACATCAATTGAATGAGTCAATTTTGCTTTCTCGATCATACTTTAACAGGGAGGGCTTCACTGGCCATCAATGAGTTATGTTCTGTAGTCTAATGTTGAGAAGAGAGGTTTTTCAGAACCAGTTTTAGTTTCGCAAAATATTTTTAAGATGTTCATCAGCCTGCTTGGATACTGGATTTATATGGCAGCTGTTTTTTAGTCATACTTTAATTAATTTTCTAACAGGATTAGATGTTCGTTTATTCCAGACTCACTATTGTGAGTCTATTGGTGATACTATTCAATGACTGATCATAATTACGGTATGCAGAATACTCAGACAAATATGGGAAAACATATATATCTATATAAATTAAGGCTATGAAAGTATTATTTGATTCCCAGATATTCAGTTCACAGGTTTATGGTGGGGTTTCCCGCTATATATCCAGTCTTGCATCAAATCTATCTAGCATGCCGGGAGTAGATGCAAAAATAATTGCACCGTATTACATAAATGCCTATCTTGGGCGATTGCCTGACGGGATTGTCAGTGGAACTCCGATCACAAAACCCCTTATTCTTGGAAACTACTTACGTTTCATTAACCAGTATATAGGTGCGGTCCAAGCTTACAGTTTTTCTCCGGATATAATTCACGAGACCTATTACGCTCGATATATAAACTGGTCTCGTCAGGCCCTGCATGTTTTGACTGTATACGACATGATTCATGAACTGTTTCCCGAGAATTTTCCCAAAAATCTACAGGTACGAAATAAGAAAAAAGATGCAGTGCTTAAGGCCGACAGAGTGATTTGTATATCAGAAAATACGCGAAATGATCTGCTGAATATATATAACCTGCCTGCAGAACGCGTGAGTGTTGTTCATCTTGGTTTTGAGATGCAACCAGCTGACAGTGATTCTGTTATTCAAAAGACTGTTCCTGAAGACAGACCCTTTCTTCTTTACGTGGGTGAGAGACATGGTTATAAGAATTTCATAGCATTCCTGCGTGCTTATGCAAATTCAGCTGTTTTACGTGAAAATCATAATATTATTTGTTTTGGTGGTGGAACTTTCCAGGCATATGAGAAAGATCTCCTCCGAGAGTTGAATCTGGATTGCGGGCAGGTAAAGCAGGTGAAAGGGGGGGATCAGTTGTTATCTCTCTATTACCAGCAGGCAGAGTTATTCGTATTTCCGTCTTTATACGAAGGGTTTGGCATACCCTTGCTGGAAGCGATGTCAAACCAATGTCCTGTGGCTTGCAGTAATACAAGTTCAATTCCTGAAGTGGCTGGTACGGCAGCATGTTTTTTTGACCCGAATGACCCAGACTCAATTCAAGTCGTTCTCGAAAACGCAATCCAATCCAGCGAAATATTAAGTGACCTTAGAAAAAGGGGATTAAGAAGAATCAAAAAATTCAGTTGGAGAAAGTGTGCAAAGGAGACGATGAAGGTATATGAACAAACAACTGGGCAGGTCGAATGAAAAAAGCACTGATTTGTGGTATCAGTGGCCAGGATGGCTCTTACCTGGCTAAATTTTTATTATCAAAGGGCTACAATGTTTTCGGTACGTCACGAGATGCAAATATATCTCCTTTTTCAAATTTGCATCGACTTGAAATATTCAATGATGTGACCCTGTTATCAATGGCTCCAACTGATTTTCGAAGTGTTCTACAGGCATTCGCAAAATCAGAGCCGGATGAGGTCTACTTTCTGGCAGGTCAGAGCTCTGTGGGATTATCATTCGAACAGCCCGTAGAAACGATTGAAAGCGTGGTTTTTGGTACCCTTAACATACTCGAAGTTATCCGGTTTATTGGCGGAAAAATTAAATTCTATAATGCAGGATCAAGTGAATGTTTTGGTGATACTGGAGACAACAGGGCTGATGAAAATACGTCATTCAAACCGAGGAGTCCGTATGCCGTAGCAAAATCAGCAGCTTTCTGGCAACTTTCAAATTATCGAGAGGCCTATGGGATTTTTGCCTGTTCAGGAATTTTATTCAACCATGAATCAAATTTGCGTCCAAAACGTTTTGTTACCAGAAAGATTGTTGATACAGCACGCCAGATATCCCTAGGCAGAAAAACTGTACTTGAGCTAGGGAACGTTCAAATTATTCGTGACTGGGGCTGGGCTCCAGAATATGTGGAGGCCATGTGGATGATGTTACAACAGGACTCTGCTGATGATTTTGTAATTGCTACAGGTGAAAGTATTAGTCTAATCAAGTTCATTGAAATGATTTTCTCAGCTTTTGGTCTGGACTACGAAAAACATATTAGAATAGAGGATGAACTGCTGAGGCCGACTGATTTATCGATTAGTCGTGCAGATCCCGGCAAGGCAATGAAAAAACTTGGCTGGAAAGCAAAATCGGGTATAAAAGATATTATAGAATATTTAGTGAACGACGAAATCTAGCAGTACTCATGAGTTTTGATGCTGTATTAAATATACGCATCGATACTCTCGATACTGCTGTAACGATAATGAAAAATTAAAAATGAGTTTAAAACATCTGCTTAGAAGAATCCTGTGGAAAACAGGATATGATATCTCCAGGTTTGAACCAGCATTTCATCCTGTATCACTCAGAAAAAAGCTTCTAGAGTTCAATGATATTGATACCGTTCTAGATGTCGGAGCAAACTCAGGCCAGTATGCACTGGAATTAAGAAAAGATTTGGGCTATAAAAAAAGAATTGTATCATTCGAACCATTGACTTCTGCATATAACCTACTGAAAAAAAACTCTGCAAGCGATAATTACTGGGATATTTTTAATTTTGCATTAGGTAATAAGGAAGAAAAAAAATTTTTAAATATATCCGGTAATTCTGTTAGCAGTTCATTTCTTGAGATGCTTCCCGCACACGAAAAATCTGCACCTGAATCAGGATATATTGATAAGGAGACTATCGAGATAAAAACTCTTGATTCTATCTTTAGCTCTATATGTACTTCCGAAAATAATATTTATTTAAAGATAGATACCCAGGGCTTCGAAAGCAAAGTTTTACAGGGTGCAGAGAAATCATTGTATAAAATAGATATTGTTCAAATGGAAATGTCGCTAGTTCCTCTATATGAAGGTGAAATATTGTATAACGAAATGTGCATGTTAATGGCCAAAAGAGGGTATAGCCTTTTCTCAATAGAGCCGGTATTTTCTGATCCCGATACTGGCCAGTTACTCCAGCTTGATGGTGTGTTTAAACGATAAAACGCCAGGTTGTGATGACTTCAGGTATTTTGAAAAATGATGTACTCCCATCTTAACGGTAACTCCATTTTCAAGTTGAATTGAATGGATGTTTTTGATCTTTCAGTAGTTATCCCTGCTTATAAAGAATATCAGAAGATCAGGCAATGTCTGGATTCACTGAATAAGAGTGATTTTTCAGATTTCAATATCCTTGTTGTAGATCATGGAGAGTCTGATGAGATCACACAGCGAATAAATAAAGACTTCCCTGAAGTAAAATGTCTGCGAGGTAGTTCAGACCTCTGGTGGACTGGTGCAACTAATATAGGAGTGAAATATGCTGTGGGTATGGGCAGTAAGAGGATCATTCCTCTAAATCATGATTGTTACGTACACACTGATACTATTTCAAAAATTGTATGCGCATCAGATCAGGTTTTGAACAGCATTGTAGCTCCTGTTCAATATAGTTTGAGTAATAAAACAGATCTTGTCTGTGCGGCTAGTTTTTTTTTACTGGGCTTCCCTACCGTAATTATTCCGGCTAAATGGTGCAGAAAACGAAATAAAAAAAGTTTGTTATCGACAGGTCTGATTATTGGTGGAAGAGGAGCAATTATTCATGCTGAAATATTTAAAAAAATAGGTTATTTCGACGAGACAGATCTTCCTCACTATGGCGCAGATCATGATTTTTATCTGCGCTGCAAGAAATCCGGTATTAAATTGCTGACATGTTTAGATTCCAGGCTAGATGTCGATGACTATCCGCCAAAGCAGGGTTCTATACAGAAGAACACGCGAGCAAGCAGTTTCATAGATACCCTGACTAAAAGAAGTTCACACCGGAATATTAAGGATACATACACACTTTTTTCACGCTATTATCCTCTTCCGGGGTTAGCTTTTCTGGGTATGGGTTTGTATTTATTAAGATATTCACTAGTTTACCTTTTAAAATCAGGCCGTTATTTTTTTACGGAAAACTGACATAAGTTTATGGATATTGTTTATTTATGCAAACGGCAGTACATGGGGAAAGATGTTCTCGATGATCTCTATGGTCGTATGTATGATATGCCACTTGAATTAAGTCGGTCAGGCATTAATGTCAGCTGTTTTTCACTGTCCTATCGGACCAAAGGCTATTTCCACGAGAATATTACTGCCGGGCTGGAGTGGGTCTCTGTTGATTTAAATCTTTCTCATCCAGGCGGGATTTTCAGGCTGGTCAGCGAAATGTTGAAAAGGGTTAAAATCTCTAAGCCGGCAGCGATTATTGCTACATCAGATATCATGCATCTTGCTATTGGTCAGTATGTTTCACAGAAAACAGGCATCCCGTTAATATCAGATCTTTACGATAATTTTGAGAGCTATGGTATGTCCAAATTGCCATATATGGATTCTCTTTATCGAAAAACTTTAAAAAAATCTTCTGTTGTTACATGCATAAGCGAACCGCTGTCAGAGTATGTGTTTAAATATTGCAGTGCAGATTGTCAAATAGAAGTCATTGAGAATGCCGTCGATCACGCTATATTTACCCCCCTTCCCAGGCAGCAAAGCCGGACTAAACTATCACTGCCAGAGGATGCAATTCTTATAGGGACTGCAGGTGCCCTGAGTGAAAACCGGGACATTGGTGTGTTATATCGCGCCTATCAAATTGTTCTGCTGAAAAACCCGGAGGTCCATCTGGTTCTTGCAGGCAGGTTGTCAGATAAGGTGTCGATACCTGAGCACCAGAATGTGCACTATTTAGGTGAGCTGGAACACTGCCGTGTAGCTGATTTATATAATGCCCTCGATCTGGCCATCGTGCCTCTGACAGACTCAATTTTTGGAAAATACTGTTATCCTCAGAAGGCCTGTGAAATTCTTGCCTGTAAGAGGCCGCTGGTTGCTTCATCCGTGGGTGTCATGACAGACATGCTAAAGGATTACCCGGAATGCCTGTTTAACGATGGTGATGCAGAAATGCTGGCCGAGCGAATACTCGATCAGATAAATGACCCGTTAATACCTGAGATTGCAATCTACAGCTGGGCTGAACAGTCAGCGAAAATGAAGGAATTGATTGAAGGTTTAAGTGAATAAATAAGCGCTTCATTTATCTGTTGGTTCCAATTCTCCATAGCTTGCTGCAGCGTTGTTTATTGAGTGGTATCTTACTTGCCAGATGAATCCCGGTAATGTAGCGAAGATACCTGCTCTGATAAAATACCGATAAGAAAAACCATTAATGAGGAGATGAACAGCAGGGCGCTCATGTTTGTGAAGCGGCTTGCAGTGATGAATGTGTAGCCGTAATAGACGAGACCGGTCAGAAATAGCGCCGCACTAACCGGTAGAAAAAGCCTCATTGGCGAAAATAGCGCCCCGATTTTTAAGATGATTATCAGAAACCTCGTGCCATCCTTAAGTACCTTGATGTTGCTGCTCGTACCGGTGGATCTTGTTCCTGCGTGTATTGGAACGTAACCAACGGGGTGGCCTGAGCGAAAAAATGCCATGGTACTGGTCGTCGGATATGAGAAACCGTTAGGCATCAGGTAGAGAAATTTACTGAAGACATTCCTTCTTACTGCCCGGAAACCCGAGGTAAGATCCATGATGTTATGGCCTGTCATCAGGGAGGCAAAGCGGTTAAAGAAGGCATTGGCAAACCGCTTTAGTGTCGAGCTGTGTGTATTAACCTGCCTTGCTCCAACAACCATGTCGTAGCCCTGTTCCATCTTGTTCAGCAGTTCTGGAATATCATCGACAGAATGCTGTCCGTCGGCATCCATAAAAATTACGATGTCTCCGCTGGCATTTCTACAGCCGGCTTTTATGGCTGCACCATTACCCTGAGAGTATGGGTAGGAAATAATTTTAGTTCCATTTTCTTTACAAACAGAGGCTGTTTCATCTGTTGAACCATCATTAATAATGAGGATTTCAGCCTCCGGATAGGCCGCCTTGAGCTTTGGCAATAGTTTCGAAAGTCCGGCCGACTCATTGTAGGCGGGTAGTACAATACTTAGTGATTGTTTTTTGCGCACGGACAATATCCTGATTTATTTTCGGTTAGTTATTGTTAAGAATATCTTTCAGTGTATCAATATTTTTTTTATGTTGATGATAAATATCATCTCTTTCAATATTAGCCAACAGTTCTGCAGCCTCTATTCTATGATTTATCGAGAGCAAGTAATTGGCGAGGCTAATTTTATGATACAGGTTTGATGGCATCAACGATACGGCCATTCTTGCCATTTTGACAGATTTCACCGGGTCAACTTCTACTGAAAAAGCATACCTTGCCAGTACGGCGTATAACTGAGCCCTGTTACGTTTATCCGCCAGAGGGTAGCGAATGGCTGCGTTGGCGAGTCTTGGTATTTGTATATCATCCTTATCGCATTCATTTTTACTGACACATTCAGTGAGCCTGTTCAACCAGACTATATTTACCTGCTCAAGCGGCTGTGTTGCCAGACGGTGCTCAAGTTCTTCTATCCATGATGCCTGTATTTTGTTTCCACTGTCGATTGAAGCCAGAATAATACCAAACAGACCGGAAGTTGAGCTTTTCCTTAAAGAAGCCGAACGTTCAAGATACCTGACAGCATTCTGGTAGTTGGTTTCAGGGTTCCCCTGCCCACGCTCGAGCATTTGCCCATAGACCTTGCCTGCCTCATAGTTAGCCCGTGCTGAATTGGGGTGGTGCTCTACAGTGGTCAGGTATAGAAGCACATTATTTGACCAGGTCCATGCCCTGAGATGGGTCTGTAAGGCGAATAGAATAATAAGTGCGGAAATAGCTATTGTCCGCAAGTAAATGACTTTGTCTGGTAAAAGGCCGTGTCCAAGATAATAAAAAAGTGGGAATAATAAACCAACAGCAGGCAGGTAGTTGCGGTGCTCGAAAGCAAGTTCAAGTGGAACCACTGTCGATTCCATCAGGTGCCCGGCGAAGAAAAAAAGCAGGCCAAATGCCAGTGCCGGGGCACGTTTGATGGAAAGAAGGGCAATGATAAATAGTCCACAGAGGCTTAATATTGCAGGAAGGGTAGTATTTGGCTGAGTCAATGACGTAGAAATAGGAATGTCATCAAGGAACAGACCGAACAGAGAGGGGACAGGAAGAAGAATCATCTGAATATAAATCCACAGTATTCGCGACTCAGTCATTAAACGTTCTGTCAGACTAAAATGCCGGTTGCCGTAACCCCCAAGTATGATATATGAGTGCTCTATTAAATAGAGTAAAACTAGCAATGACGGCAGGAACAGAAAGAGGAAATAAAATAGATAAAGCCCTTTTTTCTGAATACGGCTTTCTGTATGAAAGCGAAAAATGGTGAGCTCGATGATAAATAGAAATAGCGGTAGCAAGCCGCCATTTTCTTTACTGAACCAGGCCAGCGGAAGAAATAAAATTGGTGAAATGAGTATTAGAGACCAGCCTTTCAGTGGCGCAGTGTCAAGGATCATTCGGCCTCGTATATAGAAAAGTATCCCGGCCAGAACAAACAGAGATGACAGGCTATTCATACGTTGTACGACATAAAGCACATTCGTAAGGTTAATCGGATGCAGTGCCCAGCCAAGAGAGATGGCAAGGGCTATCAGTGATACCCGTTTTGCCGAGAGGGTGACGTTGCCTGTCTTTATATACCGTTGCAGTAAAAACTGGGCAATAAATAAAACAAGCAAAGCATAGATCCTGAGAATGACGATAATTGTCAGATTAAAGTAAAACCGGTAGAAACCGTCAGCGAGATCATTCAGTCCAACAATGTCACGAGAAATGGGACGAAT
>JBLYYR010000257.1:0-29421 GCA_048550195.1 Arenicellales bacterium | reverse complement strand
TGATCTCAGCAACACCAGCAGAGGATACTGACTCGATGCCGTCGACTTCCTGCATCTGCTGGATAGCGCGCTCGAGGACTTCGGTGACCTCCTTGGCCACCTCGACAGGGCTTGCACCAGGATATTGTACAATGACCTGTGCCGTGCGAATGGTGAACTCGGGGTCTTCAAAGCGCGGCATGTCCTTATAAGCCATCCAGCCACCAATGATTGTCAACAGGATGACGATGACGCTAAGGACTTTATTCCTTATCGTAAACTCGGCAAGGTTCAAGGCTTCTCACTCCAGGGGCGTACTTGCATTCCATCAGCAAGAAAAGACGCGCCTGCGGTCGCAATGGTATCCCCAGGAGACAATCCTTCCGTCACGACTGCAGATTCACCGATACCATCGGCGACTGTTACCTCTCGTCTGGAAAGGGTCATAGTATTCTGGTCTACAACCCAGACGTATTTTACGTCTCCATCACTTACTATGGCCGACAACGGTACCGAAATACGACTGGTTGTGGCTGTATTTGATCGTTGTGCAGCAGACAATTCCACGGTGGCGTTCATACCTGGCAGGATGACGAGATTTGTAGGTGGCTCGAATGTGAACGTTACGCCGTAGGTTTGCGACGCTGTATCTGCAAGCAGGTTTGCCTTCTTGAAAGTTGCGGCAATTCTGGTATCGGGTGCAGCTTCTAAGATAACGAATGTACCCCTATCCTCAATTTCCTGAGATTCCGCAATGACTCGTGCAGGAAGGTCGATGGTAACTTTTAACAACCCATGGCCCATCAAGGCGGCAACCATCTGTCCTGCAGGTATATTTTGCCGCTGTCGAGCCGGAACCTGAACCACGGCGCCCGCGAACGGAGCTCGTAACAATGTATCATCCATCGCCTGTTCGGCGGTATCTAGTTGTGCTTTTGCGACGTCGCGTTGCGACTTTCGTTGTTCGAGGACACTACGTGCTATTGCATCTTCCTTCATCAGACGGACAGCTCGCTGGTATTCCTCTTCGGCATTCTGGAACTGTGAGCGCGATGATTCTAACTGGCTTTGGAAATCACTTGGATCGAGGCGCGCGATCAGGTCGCCCGCGTTGACCTGTTGCGATTCAACGACAGCGATCTCCTCAACCAAGCCACCTACCTTAAAGCTCAATTCAGTGAACTGTCCCGCACTGACAACTGCAGGATATCTTGATGTCTGCACATCTGATGCGGAGGACAAAGTAAACAGCTTCACCGGTCGAACAGCAGGTTCACGCACCTGCTCAGTATCATCATTGCAACCGGCAATAGCGATCAGTGTGAAGGATAGCGTTAATACCAGGGCAGTACGGCTTACAAGGGCTCTCATACAAAATACCTTTCCAGTTTGTGGTTTTTTATTGGTTGCTCAGCTTGAATAGCTAGTTCAAGGCAAGCCAGAATTATTTTAGTTAAAATACAATCAGCTGATTCGACAGCCATTGCAGCGAGAGGTAACCAGATGCAGCTTATGATTAGAAATCTTGCGCAGAACACATTATCTCAAATGATTGAATTATTTTCCTGTTAATAATTACTCATTTCTTATGGAAATTGAAGGTTATGATTTAAACAGTAGGTCTTTATGTATGACTGCTTTGGGTTGCGGGTTTAACCGATAGTGGCGGTTCAAACTTTTTACTGACTTTGTCCGCTTAGGAGAAATCTAAGCGGCATTGCGATATCTTCGTTTTTGTCCGCCTTGTCTCGTTAGAAGACCATTAGCTTTGGGTGTCTACATATCTCACTAAAAGCCCGCTTTGGGTCGACTCCCGACCTACACTGTCGAAACCCGAATGTCCGCAATGTATGAAGCGGACTATTATGTAGACTGTTCTGGCAGAATAATTTTATCGAAAGCTGTCATTCATCAGAACTTCTCAAATGAGATGGATTATTTTTACCATGCTCCCTTATTTCCTCAACCTTATCCGCATACCTCAACGTAAAATCTCCAGCCTCAAGGCGTTTGACCAGTGCGTACAGGTAACCGAGTGGGGATCTCTCAATCTCACCGCTGGCTATTGAACCGGCCCATTCATCAATGACCATTTGTGCGGAGGTTGTGTTGAGATGGGAAACTTTTTCAGCAGCCTGTTCGTGTAAATATTCTGCTACCCAGTCGGCAAATTTTAGGGAGTTATCAATCTCACTACTACTACCTTTTTTAGTATCAGTCGGTTTTGTAGTAGTTGTCTTTCTTAAGTTTAAATCAGTATTAGGTAATGCTCCCGGCTTCACCGGATTTGGCTCTACCGTATCTGGTTTAGCCGTATCCGGGAAATCCGGATGTGGTGGACTTGCGATTTCCTGCACAAGATAGGTGCCGCCACGGATGCGTCCATGTTTGTCACGTTTGCGGATGAATTGTATATAGCCTGCATTGCGCAGATCTTTGAGTAAGCGATAGATGCCGTCACGACCGAGGTCGCCGCGCTTGCGCAGGTCGTTTACCAGCACCTTCCAGTCATCCGGTCTAGACAGCAGGTAGCCAAGCAGGCCTCTGGCTGCCCAGGACAGACGGGTATCTTCAATCGCTTGCTGGTCAATGATGACAAACCGATGACGTCGGCGAGCACGAATAATAGTATTACTCATCACTGTACAGGCCCAATGATAATCTGGGCGATCTCTGTAGCAGGGTAGTAGACTCGCCGACCTATTTTTCGCCCGCAGGCCTTCAGGGCACGGGTCAGGGTGTCACAGGGGTAGCTCAGGCTATAGCGCAGGCCACCTGTGGTGCGGCCAAGCAGTTCTGCGAGTTGTGTCTGTGATAACAATAATCCATAGCGTTCTGTGATTTGATTTTCCAGTGCTGACGCATTTAGGCTTTCCTTGTCTTGCATGATATATGATTTCCTTATGTATGAAATGGAGACATAAGGTTGCCTGTTGTTTATGGCGTTGGATATAGAAAATCAAATCAAGTTGGTGCGTGGTTTTCTATAGACAGGACATGGTAAAGTATAAAAGCGCTTGGCATGCAGTCAGGTTTTCTAATATCAACCCATCAGCTTATCCAGTCGCTCAACCAGATCTTCTGCACGCAGGTGCGTGTAGCGCTTGAGCATCTGCATCGATTTGTGCCCTGAGATGGCGGCCACTTCCTGATCACCGAGACCGGCCTCGACCAGACGAGAGACAGCTTCGTGCCGTAGATCATGAAAGCGGAGTCCTTCTATGCCCGTATTTTTTACTGTGCGAGTCCAGGCGGGGCGAAACTCATAGGGGCGTCGTTTGCCGTCACGTCCGGGTTCACCCCAGAAAATCAGGTCGGTATCGATGGGGCGTATTGGGTTGTTAAGCGCTGTACGAAAAACCTCGGTTGCCGCGCGGGTGAGAGGTACAGTTCGGACTGAGCCATTTTTCGTTTCAGTCAGGTGTATTGTTCGATTATCCATATTCACCTGTTTGTGAGTCAGTGTTTTGATCTCACCGGCACGCATGCCAGTATAGAGTGCAATGCGTGCGATCCAGCCTAGCATAGGATTGGAGTGTTTATCGCAAGCCTTGAACAGTTTCTGTTCTTCATCGGCACTCAGGCGTCTGTCACGGCCCGGGGGAGGGGTGGGTTTGCGTATATTGGCAACCGGGTTGTAGAACAGGCCGAGACGCCATTCCTTGATGGCGATGGTGAATAAATGCGACAACAGCGAGAGTTCCAGTCGCACGGTATTGGAGGATTTATCTTCATTCAGCCGCGCGTCTCTGTATTCTGCCACCAGGTCAGGCGTAATAGCGGCAAGACTGTAAGATCCAAGTTTTTCCTTCAGTGCCTTGGCCTTGTGGCCCTCGGCATAGGATGTTGTTTTTCGTTTAGTGGAGGATACTTCACGCAGGTAGCGATCCATCGCGTCTTTTAGCAGGATGCGATCTGCCCCGGCACGATCAATATACATGCCACGCACCATTTCATCTTCGGTGCGTCTCGCCCAGTCCTGTGCATCGCGTTTGGTGCGAAATGTTTTGATCGTAGTCGGCCATCCGCGCTTGCGAATAACGGCTTTCCAGGTGGATGATGGGGTTTTATTTATGGTTGCCATAACGGTCTCCGGAGCACAGGTGTTCCGAAAGTGTACCGCGTGACACGGGGATTAAAAAGTACTGATGCGTAACTTATTGAAAAATATGGTGGCCGGGGACAGAATCGAACTGCCGACACGAGGATTTTCAATCCTCTGCTCTACCGACTGAGCTACCCGGCCATATCGGGAAGAGGGCAGGATTATAATCGTGCGGGCTCTGTTTGTAAAAGCGGATTTTGCGTGCTTCTATTTTGTTGGCATGACAAAACCTTCAGGCATCTGTGACCCGCCTTCGAAAAAGAATTTTACCAGTTCCTCTTCGAGAAATTTCCTGGCTTCTGGTTTGTGAAGTGACAGCTGGTTTTCGTTAATCAGAATAGTCTGGTGTTTCATCCATTGTTGCCAGGCCTCCTGTGAGACATTATCAAGAATTCTCTGTCCCAGTTCGCCGGGGTAGGGGCTGCGTTCAAGACCTTCTGCCTGTTTTCCGAGTACTACACAATTGACCATTTTTGCCATACTACACCTCTGTATTGTGGATGATTTTCTTTATTGGAGCCGCCAGTCCCAGTTTGGCTGGTTTGTCAGGGTTATACCAGATAGCTGGAGCAGTTTCCCTGATTCCGGCCTGATGATTCCCTTTGACTGTCGCGGGTATAACGGTGAAGTCCAGGTGATGGTGACTGAAGGTATGGCGGACTGCAGGTAAGGGCGGCTCTGTTGCTATGTCAGCGGGAAAGTTTTTTTTGCACCATTCAGTGTCTGTCCGGTGGTGAAGTTCAGGTAAGCACCATAATCCGCCCCAGATTCCACTGGGTGGGCGTTGTGTCAGATATATTTCACCCTGTTCATTTTTTAGCAGTAAAAATGTTGTTGTTTTGACTGGCAGGGTCTTCTTTGGCCGCTTATGTGGGTAAATGCTTACTTCGTTATTTAATAATGACTGGCATGTATTCTTCCAGGGACATTGGCTGCATGCAGGTTTGCTGCGGGTGCATACTGTTGCGCCCAGATCCATGATTGCCTGGGTGTAATCAGCAACATTTCCTGACGGCGTAATTTTATCACTGAGTTGCCAGAGTTTATTCTCTGTTTGACGATGTCCGGGCCAGCCTTCGAGGCGATAATAGCGCGATAGAACCCTCTTTACATTGCCATCTAAAATGGGATGACGCTGCCCAAATGATTGTGCCAGGATGGCGCCGGCAGTAGATTTTCCAATACCAGGTAGTGCAACCAGTTCGCTGATTTCCTCCGGAAACTGACCACGAAGTTCATCAGCAATAATTTTGGCTGTTTTGTGCAGATTTCTGGCTCGTGCGTAGTAGCCGAGACCGCTCCACAGGTGCAGCACCCGATCCAGCTCTGCATCGGCCAGATTCTGGAGGCTGGGGAACTGGCTCATAAACTGATTAAAATAAGGGATTACTGTCGTGACCTGGGTTTGCTGCAACATGATTTCGGAAATCCAGACAGGATAGGGGTCACCGCGAACCTGCCAGGGTAAATCATGGCGCCCATGGTATTTGTGCCAGTCAAGTAGTCTGCCAGAGAGATTCATGCTGTGATTATAGCGCTACCACAGTCTGCCGCTTAGCCTGTTTTAGTGATTTAGGGCTGCCATTGTTGTGGTTTTATAAATTTTTAACCCTACCGGGATGGCCATCTCATGCTACATGAGATAGTTGCCCGAATATGTTACAGGAGCACTCAAGATGCGGGTGGCTGATCTTGAATCTACAGGCCTGGAAAACAGGAAGCCCTGAACCTGGGGGCATTTCAGCTCTCTGAGGTGATTAAGTTGGGCCTGATTTTCGACACCTTCAGCAATGATGTTCATATTCAGCAGCTTGCCCAGTGTAATAATGGTCTGAATGATAGCCCCGGAACCGTCATCGCTGCTGATCTGGTTGACAAAGGAACGATCGATCTTAAGTGTGTCGTATTTAAATTTTTGCAGATAACTTAATGAGGAATAACCTGTGCCAAAGTCATCGACATGCAGACCGACGCCAAGGTTGCGCAGTTCGTCAAGCTTGGCTAAAGATTCCTCGGCATGGTCCAGTAGCACACTTTCGGTAATTTCCAGACGTAGACTGGTGGGCGGCAAGCCTGTTTCTTTCAGGACTTTGCGCAGGGAGTCGATCATATCAGGTTGATTAAATAATTTACCTGATATGTTGACGCTGATAGAGAGTAGGGGATTCGATGGGAATTCCCGCTGCCATTTACTTGCCTGATGGCAGGCTTCTCGTAATGTCCACCATCCTAACGGTACTATCAGGCCAGTTTCCTCCGCAGTACTGATGAATTCTACTGGCCCAACCAGACCACGTGAAGGGTGATTCCAGCGTACCAGAGCTTCGAAGCCCACCATGCGGTCACTTGTTAATGAAACGATAGGCTGATAGTGAAGGATAAACTCATTCTTATCGACGGCCTGGCGCAGTTCAAGCTCAAGCCGCTGTAGCTTAACCACACGACTGTGCATTTCTCTATCGAAAATTTCATAGCATGCCTTGCCTTCGGACTTGGCCCAGTACATGGCAATATCCGCATCACGCAGCACGTCATGAGAGGATGTGTAACGTTTTGTTCCGAGGGCAATGCCGATACTGACGGTTGTGCAGATTTCGTGGGAGTTGATTTCGACAGGCAAGGCGCATTCCATCAGCACACGATCTGCTATATGGGTTACCGTCGACAGGGTGTTCACTTCTGCTAGCAAAATGGCGAACTCATCACCGCCTAAGCGGGCAACCGTGTCACCCGGGCGGACAATCTCACACAGTTTATTTGCAATCAGCACCAGCAGCTCGTCGCCGACGCTGTGTCCCAGGCTGTCGTTGATATTTTTAAAGCGGTCAAGGTCAAGAAACAGAAGGGCAAATTCAATCGTATGTTCACCTCGCCCCTGTATTCGTTGAATGGCATGGTCCAGTCGGTTGGTCATCAGGGTACGGTTTGGCAGGCTAGTGAGTTGATCATGCAGCGCATCATGGATTAACTGGGTTTCTGCCTCCTTGCGTTTGCTTATGTCAGTAATCGAGCCAGCCATGCGCATGTTATGGCCATCACGGTCAGTTACGGCAATACCACGGCTTAATACCCATATATATTGATAATCTTTTGTCAGAATGCGGTATTCATGTGAGAAATGGGACGAATTCCCAGCCAGGTGTGCCTCCAGGGCATGATTAAAGTCCGCCTTGTCATCTTCGTGAATACGGTCTGTCCAACTGTTGATTGTGGCAGGTAGTTCTTCATCAAACCCCAGGAGCTTGTGCCAGCGCTCTGAGTAATAGGCATTTCCGCTGTCAAGGTTCCAGTCCCAGATACCATCGTTTGCCCCCAGCACGGCAAGGGCATAGCGCTCTTCACTGATGCGCAGGGCTTCTTCTGCACTCTGGCGCTCTATAGCATAGCGTATAGAGCGGCAGAGCAGGTCACTGTCCATCTTGCGTTTGATCAGATAGTCCTGGGCACCTTCACGTACGGCACGTTCAGAAAGTGTTTCGTCGTTGATGTTGGTGATGAGAATGATCGGCACTGCAGGAAAACTTGTGTGTGCTGTCTGGAATGTTTTATACCCGGTGCTATCCGGCAGACAGAGGTCGAGGAGTAGTACATCGACATGCATCCTTTCGAGCATATCAAGACCCTTATCCAGGCGGTCAGTATGGGTGATGGAGAAGTGGCAGTTCTGTACCTTTGAAAGTATTTCATAAATGTAGTCTACTTCCTCTATCCTGTCTTCGATCAGGAGCACACATATTTCAGTGCTGTGTTGACTGTTCATGCAGATTTCCTCATCAAGCCTTCCTGGAAAGGCTCTTGTGGCGTATGGTGAAGACAAATATTGACCCCTTTCCGGGAATAGATTTTACCCCTATGGTGCCACCATGCCGCTCTACGATGCTGCGGCATACAGCCAGTCCTATACCTGTTCCGGGATATTCCTTGCTGGTGTGCAAGCGCTGAAACATATCAAATATTCGCCTGCGGTCTTTCTTCTCAAGGCCAATGCCATTGTCCTGTACAGCGAACTCCCAGTGTTCGGATTTTTCTTTTGCAGTGACCAGTATTCTGGGTGGCTTGTCGCCATGAAACTTTAAGGCATTGGAAAACAGGTTCTGGAACAGTTGTTTGATTTGTCGGCCGTCTACGCGTAATACAGGTAATTCACTATGTTTATAACTGGCATTTTTTTCCCGAAAGACATTACCCAGATTTTTTGCAGCCGAATCTGCCAGTTCACCAATGTCGACTGGTTCGAATTCATTCTCGGGGGTGCCTGCACGAGAGTATTCAAGGATATCATCGACCATGGATTGCAGGCGCTTACTACTATCAATAATGTGCCCCATAAAGCGTTCAGAATCATCGTCCAGATCGCTGCGTTCATGCAGCAGGCTGGCATAGCGCGAAATGTGGCTCAGAGGTTCCTGCAGGTCATGTGAAGTGACGTAGGCAAACTTCTCAAGGTCTGCATTCGAGCGTGTGAGTTCTGCGGCATCCCGCGACAGGCTGGAAACGGTATCCTTGAAGAAAGAAATATCGGAAACGCTTCCTTCAAAATTATATGTCCCGTCAAGTGCATTTTCTTTTGGCCACAGGTCAAGACGGATCCAGTGAGGGGTGTCATCGCCAAGGCACAGTTGTACATCCAGGTTATTGACAGTTTCTCCATGTTGCAATACATGGTTAATCTTTCTACAAGCAGCATCATCAGCAAGTAGACTTTGCAGCAAAGGTGGATCTTCGTCGTTTGAGTCAAGCCTGAAAATCTTTTTGCAGGACCCGTTCAGGCAGTTTAGTTTACCTTCCTGATTGAGAGAGAAAACGCCAACAGGTAAGCGGTCCACGAGTGGGCCGGTTGAATTTTTTTCATCTACAGAGGATTCTCTGGGAGTCAATAGTTGGTTGACTGTGACAGGCAGATGCAGAAATCCATCACTACCTTTTTTAATCTGGGCATCAGGCTGCTTTGTGTGGTTTTCGTTATTGCCGGGAGGGGCTTTTTCGGCAGAGAAAAAGACTACCGGACAATCAGGGTAAAGACGTTTGATGCTCTCGAGGACGCGGCTGCCTTCCGCCCATTTAAGTTGCCTTTCGGTGATAACCAGGTCGAATCCACCCAGTGCCAGGTGTTCAGCAAACTCAATTGCATCTTCAACGGTTATCAGTTCAGCGTGAGGAAGGTGGTGTTGTAAAACGAGGGCGGCCAGTTCGCCATCATACGGTTTGTCGTCAACTAGAAGTATTTTTGCGGCCAGCCGTGTGTTCATCTAGTGACTATTCACTCAGAGAAGATGTCGTAATATGGGAGTTACTTACATGTGTGGCTCTTCCCTAAGCATATTATTTTTATGAGTAAATTGTATCATAAGTCACGTGGTTTATTCTACTCTTCCTTAGAGACAGGAAAGCGCGTCGTAAGCAGATAACGAACATCTTCATCAAAACGTGGAGCATTCATGAGGACGAAATTTGCTACATCATTATCACTTATTTCAGCTTCATTGACGACTTCTTCCAGCATATCCAGGATACTGTCCACATTGTCAATTTCATAGCGTTTTTCGAGTGTACCGAATTTTTTCAGAGCCTTTTTAACCCGTAAGTTCGCCTCTTCGGCTTTGTTCATTAGTTCCTGCTGCTCTACCTTTTTCTTCTGTTCGTGTGAATCAAGGCTTGAGGCTACACTTTGGTATTTCATGATAACTGGCATGACCGGCAGATCAATATAGGACTCCAGCCAGTCTTTACGTGTCGTTGTATAATTTTCTATGTCTTCGTTTATGTATTTAACAAGTTTTGGCTGATCTACTATGCTACTTACATACCGTCGTAGCTCACTATCAATCTGTACTTCACCGTTGATGATCTGTTTTAGAATTAATCCTATCCACTCGCCTTTAGTTTCCTGGCTGATGGTCTCGATTTGTTTCCAGTTATAGCTGCCTTTTCCACTATTGAGAAAATCTTCGATACTTTCTATGTGAGCGACTTCCATCCCGTCGACGGAACTGTCACTTGCCGTGGAGTCATCAGAAAAAAGCATATGGTAAGTAATCCATTTTCCAATGGCGCTGGCCATCATGCCTTCTTCGCCATACAACAAAGCTTTTGACAGATCTACCAGGCTATTTCTGAGGTCTTTGTTGAGTTCATCCTTTGGATCGAAAAACATTACATTCTCGTTTGTTTGTTAATCATTTATTTGATGTGTATGCGTAGATTACACTAAAAAGTGCCAGGTGTTGATTTTGTGTGGGGTTGCTGCCATAGAAGAAGAGGCAAGAGTTCCCCTGCGAGTCGTCCTGTAGTGTCGTTTTTAAAACAGGATCAGAGCTGTACTGCGATGACCCCCCGTCAGTATTCTAGCCTAAAGGTTTATCTCTGCATACTCCGCAAGCAATGAGCGAGGAACTCCCTGTAACTGGATGCATCCACCATGAACAAATCCTTTGAAACGCTCAGTCAGGTATGTGAGCCCTGAACTCGTTGCGCTTAGGTAAGGTGTATCGATCTGGGACAAATTACCCAGACAGATTACTTTTGAGCCGCTGCCAGCACGGGTGACAATGGTCTTTATCTGGTGCGGCGTCAGGTTCTGTGATTCATCAATAAGTATCAGGCTGTGCTGAAAACTGCGGCCCCGTATGTAATTGAGTGATTTGAAATGCAAAGGCACTTTTTTAAGAATGTAATCGATGCTTCCTTCAGTATCTTCATCATCATAATGCAAGGCTTCCAGGTTATCAGTAATGGCACCTAGCCAGGGTTCCATTTTTTCTTCTTCAGTTCCGGGTAGAAAGCCAATATCTTCATCCAGTCCCTGAGTGCTGCGGGTAACGATAATTCGACGGTACAGCTTGTTTGCTACGGTCATCTCGATAGCAGAAGCGAGTGCCAGTATAGTTTTTCCCGAACCTGCAGAGCCGGTCAGACTTACCAGATGAACCTCGGGGTCAAGCAGCAGATTCAATGCCATCGCCTGATAGATATCTCTCGGTCGCAGTCCCCATGCTTCCTGCTGTAAGAAACGAGACTGTTCTATATGCAGAAGTGTGACCATGTCATCAGTCACCTCGATAGCGCGTGCAATCATTCCCCGTTCATCGACGATAAAATTGTTTGGATATATTTTCTGTAAGGGTTCTGTCTTAGCAATTCTGTGTAAAGTTCGGCCGGATTGTTGCTCAGTTTCAACATTTTCTATGTGATCCCAGAAGCTATCCTCAAATTCAAGATAGCCGACATCAAGCAGGTTGATATCAGAGACCAGCTGGTCATTGTGATAGTCCTCCGATTCTATGCCACAGCCGCGTGCCTTGAGCCGCATATTAATATCTTTGGTGACCAGTACAGTACGCTGATTGGGCCGATCCTGTTTTAACAGGCATATATCATTAATAATTTTATTGTCATTTAGATGGGTAGGAAGTATCGCAAGGTTGTCCGGCGCATGAGACATTAATATTGACAATGAGCCGCGGGTCGGGCCTTTGTCACCGCGCCGAATGGGAATGCCTTTTTCGATTTCCTCTGGCGACGCGCGGCCAAGAATTTCATCTATCCCGCGTATAGCCTGTCGGCAGTCTGCGGCTATTGCCTGGCGACCACTCTTCAGGTTGTCCAGTTCTTCCAGTACGGTCATCGGGATGATGACGTGGTGTTCTTCGAATTCGAGTATAGCAGCGGGGTCGTGTATTAATACATTGGTGTCAAGGATGTAGAGGATGGGCTGTTCTGAAGTATCTGTGGAAACTTGTTGAATATTTCCCATTTAGGCTGCTCCTTCTGTCTGGTGACTGGATATCGCAATCTATGCACTGCCTGTTGAGTGCTTGTGCAGCCAGTATAGCGCAGTGCCAGGAAAATGTTACAGAAAACTACTGAATTTTAAATTCACTTAGCGGTATACCTGTTTTAGCCATTTTTTCCATGCGGCGGGCCATATTCATAGCAGAACTATAGAGCTTTCGCTTGAGGGCCCATGTACCTATCAATGGCGGAATCCAGAAGTCAGGTTCCATGTCCATATCATATGTCAGTATGGTTTGTTCGCCTTCTTGTTTAACACTCCAGCGGCTATGCATGAATTTAAAGTCACTTCGTGCCGGATCGACTTCAAGCACAATTTCAGAGTTTGAAGGAATCAGTACACGCTCTGTTTTTTTTATTTGTTTGCAAAAGTATAATACGCAGCTTTCGACAAGTGTAAAAGCAACAGCAACGCCATCAGGATCCGGGTCAAGATAACGTGTTTCCCTGATGCCGCCAGACAGTCGGTAAAAATGATTGTAATCGAGTAAGGTTTCGATAATGAGCTCGGCAGGCGCATTGATCGTGCTTGCTGAGCGTAAGTGATACTGGTTGTCAGCCTCCCAAAGTTTCATATGCATCATCTCAGCTGCAATGGAAGTGCAGGGGGCAGATGATATAAGCCCAATTAAAAGCAACAGGAGGAATTGCTGATTGAAGGAGAGCCTAAGCATCACCGGGCATTAATAGAAGTTCCCTGAGGTATCAGTGTCCCTGAGTAAACCGGGTTAAAAAGTATATAGCAAGCTAATTGATGCCATAGAAACTTCATTGAAGTTACTCTGGTCATAGTACTCGTATTCTATTCTTCCGGAAACCTTGAATATCTGTAATCGCGCGCCAATGCCATAAACCGGATCAGTGCCAGACTCGGTTGATTTTATGCCACCGATGCTGGTGTCTGCATCCCATGCAGCGAGTCCTGCTTTTGCAAACAGTCCAATCGGCCCAAAGCTTAGACCGAGTAGCCCAAAGCCATTAAACGAGGTCTGCGAATAGTCGATTGCTCCTGAGGATTCTTCACCCATGTCGACATACGATCCTTCGATAGCCAGGTCGATGAGAGGTACCACACCAAAATTATAGCCCAGGATAAGCTTATACCCTGTCGCATCGGCATCGAAGTTTTCGTCATCAATGGGGCCTTTGATGTTGGAATTGCCGACACCGGCGCCAATGTAGACGCCACTTTCAGCACCCGCAAAAGCTGTTGATGTCAGGAAGAATGAAAAGAGCAGGGACGTTAAAATTTTAGCTTTGGAAAGTTTCATTTGATTTTTTAATATTCAGTTTGTTGTTGGGTTTGGAAATGAGTTGTGCCGGTTGGCATCGATGCAGGTTTGCATAAACGCCTTAAGAAAACATTAACTACTGTGAATCAGAATCACGTATGATATTTAAATGGTGAGCCGACGACTACTTTTTCTTTTTCTACTATCCAGCTCTCCAGCTGTCATGGCATTCCCTGAGATTCCCTTTTGTCCCATTGGCGGGCCGCCTGGCTGGTTTAACAGAATGTCAGGCGATCATAACCGATACCGATATCAGCCAGCATGGTATCCACCGCAATATCCACGGGCCTACCCATATTATTTATCCGTTTCGTCAGCCGCCAGGATTGATTCCTTATAATGTTACCAATAACCCGGGCTCACAGGTAAATAACAAATAATAGTGAGGAGTAGTATGGAGCGGGTGATGGGAATCGAACCCACGTCTTCAGCTTGGGAAGCTGAGGTAATGCCATTATACGACACCCGCAATCTTCACTATTGTAACTGAAGAATCTCACTTTTCTTATCTTCTTTAAATTTTGGGGGGGGGAGATTCCCTGAAAATATATCCGTCAATAAGGGTTTTCACTGATGGAATGATTAGATTATTTCCGTTAATGTAGGGATGAACTGAATAGTTTGATGTCAGGTCTGCATACAACTGCCTTGTAGTTCTGACTCGATATTAATTATAACCAGGCAGGATTTTGTATTTAGGAGGATGTATATGAGTACTATTACTCGTTTAGTCGCGGTTGCTGCACTATTGGGTGTGGCATTTATGACCAGCGGTTGTCAGACAGCTCACACAGGCAGTGTTGATGATGCCTACGGTAAACAAAAAGTTGTTTATCACATTAATTATGATAACCCCAAGAAGCAAAAAGGTGCTTTAAGAAATATTCAGAACCATATCAATGCAGTGGGCGCTGAAAATCTCGATCTTAAAGTTGTCATGCACGGCAATGGCCTGTCTATGGTTCTTGAGCCTGATGCCCTGCCAATGGTACCCAAGTTCAAGCAAGCCAATGCAAATGATAAGCAGCAGGCCACTATTGCAAACCTGAAAGGCCAGGGTGTTGCTTTTGAAGTTTGTGCTAACACAGTGAAAGGCCGCAAGGTCAACGTCAATGACATGCTCTATGATGTCGACAAGGCCGATATCGTACCAAGTGGTGTTGCCGAAGTTGCACATCTACAGAAACATGGTTACGCGTATATCAAACCTTGATTTTCTGTTTTAAACGTTAATGAAAACGGCACGGTTTACCGTGCCGTTTTTTTTGTATTTAAATAGTGCCAGTGACTTAACGTAGATTGCAGCAAAAAAGAAATGATGAAGGACTAAAGAGCTGCTGTATGCTTGCAATCAGTCAAGTGCATCATGGCCCTGATAAATCTCATCAATTTCTGCCGTATGACGGGCGATGATTGAATGGCGTTTCAGTTTTAGCGTTGGCGTCATTAATTCGTTTTCCACCGTCCAGCATTCATCCACAGCGGCTACTCCAAATACCTGCATGTAGCCCGGGAAATCATGCAGTAACGGGAAGATTCGCTGCAGCAGGTATTCTTTGAACTCCGTTGAGTTCTTGTCAAGACCAGACAATTCCTTTTTCTGATCGACCAGTGCCGCGTGCTGGGCATGGTTGAGTACTACCAGTGCAGCCAGGAACGAATGCCCTTCACCGATGACCATGACCTGGTCGAACAGGGGGTCTGTGGCCAGGGCCATTTCCAGGTCAGCCGGTGGAACCTTCTCACCATTGGCGAGCACAATGACTTCCTTGATACGTCCGGTAATCGTGATGTGTCGATCCGCGTCAATGCGTGCCTTGTCACCGGTGTGTAGCCAGCCATCCGTGTCAATGGTCTGGTAGGTAGCAGTATGATTATTCCAGTAGCCCATCATCACACCCGGTGAACGAACCTGCAATTCATCTTCTTCGCCGATACGTACCCTGGCACCGCGAAGTACCGTGCCAACCGTTTCGGGGCGATTGTCTTCCAGTTTATTGACTGAGATCACCGGGCTGGTCTCAGTCAGGCCATAGCCTTGCTGGATGTGTATGCCGAATGCAATGAAGACCTTCGCAATTGGATATGACAATGGTGCACCACCCGAAATCGCGAAACGCAGACGTCCACCGAAGGCAGCCTGAACACGGGAGGCGAACAATTTTTCGAACAGCGGCCAGACTGGTTTCCACCAGAAGTTGTTACTTCGACCCTGTAGCGCCTCGAAACGTGTCCATCCGGTAGCAACTGCTGCTTTGAACAGCCAGCGTAAGGGAGCTGGTTTTTCTTTAAGCCCATCCTGTATTCGCATGTAGATGCGATCGAAGATGCGCGGTACAGAGATCATCAGTGTCGGCCTGATGATTTTCATATCTTCACCAAGTTCCGGGATAGAGCGGTTGAAGGCAACAGTGGCACCGGCCATCATAGTTAGGTAGTAGCCGATGGTGCGTTCCAGCGTATGTGACAGTGGCAGAAAGGACAGTGCCAGATCATCGGGGTAGACCTTGATATGCTGTAGCCCGGCCCAGGCATCCCAGATCATGTTGAAGTGGGACAGCATGACCCCCTTGGGCCTTCCGGTAGTGCCTGAAGTGTAAACAATACTGGCCAGGCTGTCAGGTTTGCCCGAGTGATCAACCAGTTCGCCGGAGGTCGGCAGCCATAGTGATACGGCACGCAGGCGTTCGTCATCGCTGTCTTCTTTTGCCGATAGACATAGCACTCGTTTCAGCTCGGGCAGCTTCTTGCGCGTATCGATGATGCCCTGCCATTGCTGATGGTGTTCTACCAGCAGCAGGCATGTGCCTGAATCTTCCAGGACATAGGCCATATTGTCCGACCGGTCATTGGTATAGATCGGTACGGTGACCAGGCCGAGGCTATGGGCGGCGATCTCAAACATGACCCACTCATAGCAGTTGCGCAGGCACACCGCCACACGATCCCCTGGGTTAAGGCCTTCAGCGGCCATGCCGGTATGCCACAGTACCACCTGGTTAGCCATCTCCTGCCAGCTGATGTCTTGCCATTCTTCAGACTGAGAATTGAACTGGCGATAGGCGCATTGGCCAGGGCTGCGGTGTACACGTTCTCTAAACAGGCCAAATATCGAGCCGGCCTGGTCAGGCTGAATGATGTCTTCTCTTTGCCCAGTTTCTATCAGCACCTTTTCATTTGTATTGTCTGTGTACATCAACATGGTTAACCTTTTTATGAGAGGCTCCCAAGGTCCTCCCACCCCGCATCGGGTAAGAAGCGCTTTCCATAAAGACGACTGAACTGTTTCAATTTTTCGTGCAGCTCAGGTGCCCCTCTTTGCTTGACGTACTGCATAGGCCCGCCACGAAATGGCGCAAAGCCGGTACCGAAGATTATGCCGGCATCAAGCAGGTCGGCATCCTCGACGATGCCCTCACGCAGGCAGGCCACGGATTCGTTGAGCATGCGCAGGATCAGGCGATCGGCCAGGTCAGCTGGTGGTTTTTTGTCACCTGTATCCGTCTTTACGGGCTTGCCCTTTTTCCAGCTATAAAAGCCTTTCGCTGTTTTCTTGCCGAGTTCTTTTGCTTTGACGTGTCTTTGCAGTAGGCCCGGCACTTTGCCACCCAGTTGCCCGGATAGAATGTTTGCCACAGACAGGCAGATGTCGAGCCCGACGGTATCGGCCAGTGTGACAGGCCCCATGGGCATGCCGAAATCGGTGGCCGCTTTGTCGATATGCTGCTGCGCAATACCTTCCTCAACCATGGTTACTGCTTCCAGCAGGTACGGCATCAGGACGCGATTGACCAGAAAGCCCGGGGCACTTTTTACGGGTAATGGCAGCTTGCCAAGTTTGTGTGCAAAGGCGGCTGCCTGTTTTGCAACAGTCGGGTCAGTCTGCTCGCCAACAACAATCTCGACCAGTGGCATCTGTGCGACCGGGTTAAAGAAATGCAAACCGACCAGGCGCTGCGGGTCATTCATAACACCATCCAGGTCTTCGAGTTTCAGGCTTGAGGTGTTGGTTGCAATCAATGCCTCGGGTTTGAGTCCTGGCTCGATGTCTTTCAATAGGTCATGTTTGGCATCAAGATTTTCGAAGATTGCTTCAATAACGACATCGGCCTGTGCCAGCCCAACACCATCTGGGTCTGCAGTGATGCGGTCCAGTGCGGCGGCGATCTTATTCTTCTGTTTGAGTTTTCGTGAATACAACTTTCCCGCACGAGCAAACATGCCTGCCACTGCTTCGTTGTGTGTTTCCTGTACCGTCACAACCAGGCCACGCAGTGCACACCAGGCGGCGATATCGCCACCCATAATGCCGCCACCGATGATATGTGCGTGTTTAATCGCCGGCAGTTTTATGTCACGGACTTTGCCTATCGATTTCAGCTTCTCCGACAGGAAATACACACGCAGCAGGTTCTTCGCTGTTGGCGTGGTTGCAAGCTGACTGACACTGCGTACTTCGGCAGCCATCATGGCATTCTTGTTATCACCATAGCGTTTCCACAGGTTGATCAGCGCATAGGGTGCCGGATAATGTTCAGGACTGGCCTTTGCTGCCACCTGCCTGCGTAAATAACGCGCCAGCAATGGGCGTGCAAAACGGCTTGAAGTCAGGCGCAGATACCATCTGGGTTCATGTTTGGCGGGTGGCTTGAGTACAGTCTCGCGTGCGGCTGTTAGTAGCTGACGTTCTGGTACGACCACATCAACGAGACCGATTCTTTTTGCTGCTCGTGCAGACAAGGGGCGTCCGCTCAACATAATATCCATCGCTGCCGGTGCACCGAGCAAAGGTATAGAGCGAGCCACACCACCAAAACCGGGATGGATTCCCAGTTTTATCTCAGGCAGGCCAATACGTGTTATGTCGGTAGCAACACGGTAGTCGCAGGCCAGTGCCAGTTCGGTCCCACCACCGAGACAGAAGCCATTAATCATCGCCAGCGTCGGGCAGGGCAGGGCTTCGATCTGGTCCATGATGGACTGACCTCGTTGAATCAATTCGCGCGCTTTGTCGAGAGTATCGAACTCCAGAAATTCACGAACGTCAGCACCGAAAATAAAGCCGCTGGTTTTTCCTGAACGAAAGATTACTGCACGCGGTGAATTATTTTGCAGACCATCCAGTTGTCCTTGCAGTTCCAGCAGTACTGCTTTTGATAGCGAGTTGGCACTCTCGCCAACACGATCCAGTGTCAGCCAGGCGATGTTGGTCTCATCCGTGTCGAGTGTCCAGTGTTCGTTTTTGGTGTTATCAGTCATTGTCACGCTCCACTAGTACCGCACCGCCCTGGCCGCCTCCGATACACAATGATGCAACACCTCGTGTTTTGTTGTTGCGCTTTAGTACATGCAGGAGATGTAATGTGATGCGGGCACCGCTGGCTCCAACCGGGTGGCCGATACTGACGCCACCACCATCAATATTGAGTCTTTCGATGTCCAGTTCACCAAAGGCACTGCGTAAGTGTAATTGTTCGCGGCAGTAGCCTGTGTCTGCCCAGGCTTTGCGGCAGGCAAGCACCTGCGCGGCGAAAGCTTCATTGATTTCCCAGTAGTCAACATCATCCATTTTCAGGCGACGTCGTTTGAGCAGTGGCGTCATGGCATGTACCGGCCCGAGCCCCATGACAGAAGGGTCCAGTGCTGCCCATTGTGTATCTCTGAGTCGCCCCATTACCGACAGGTCATATTGTTTGACCGCTTTCTCGCTAGCCAGTACCAGCCAGGCTGCACCATCCGTTACCTGGGCACTGTTGCCCGCCGTTATCTTGCCGTAATGACGGTCAAATACGGGTTTTAGTTTGGCCAGGTTTGCCATACTGGAGTCACGCCGCAGGCCATCATCCTGATCGTAAAACTTGCCCTTGCGATCATACACGGTCTCCAGCTCCTCAAGGTGGCCGTTGTCGACCGCATTGGCCAGGCGCTGCTGGCTGAGCAGGGCATAGCTGTCAATTTCTTCTCTGGAAAGATTGAATTGAAAAGCCAGCTTCTCGGCAGTCTGGCCCATGGACATATCAACAACAGGGTCATGCAGGCCACAAAGCAGGCCGATGACTGGTTTGAAGTATGCTGGACGCAGCTTGCTCATGGCAGCGAGTTTGTCAGTGATAGAGCGGGCACGGGAGAAGCCAGATAACCAGCTCACCATGTCGTCATTAAGCAGTACCGGGGCACGGCTCATGGTGTCGACACCGCCGGCAAGTATTAGCTCAGCATCGCCACTGGCTATGTTGCGCGCAGCCGAGTCGAGTGCCTGCAGGCCGGAGGCACAGTTGCGCTGCACCGTCCAGGCAGGTGTCGTTTCACCACAGCCGAGCCGTAATGCTGCAATGCGGGCGATATTGACCTCATTGGGGCCTGGCATGACGCAGCCAAGAATAACCTCATCGAAGCTGTGGTTAGCAAACGGCATTCGATTCAGCAATGGTTTGCCTGCCGCGACGGCAAGATCTGCTGCAGTAAATGGCCCCGGTTTGCCGCGTGCCTTCAGGAACGGGCTGCGTGCGCCATCAACGATATATACGGGTCTGCCTTTTAACATATTTTTATGTATTACGTATTAAGTTTTATGGAACAAGTTCCTGTATGTGTCAGTTTTTATCTTTAGTCTTTTATCGTAATACGTAATACGTAAAACGACTCATTTTGTGCCTCTGGCATTTTCAATCGCTCCTTTCGCCGGCTTAAATGCATCCACCTGTATACATTCGCGCCTTGCCACCCAGGACTGGAGCAGTTGATCACCTTCTTCAGTGGTAATGATCTCCTGTTCGATGCCGGCGTTTATTTTGTCCGCATCCGTGGCAATGTCGCTAAGCTGGCCACGTAGGGCCTTCTGTAAACGCCTGTCTATGTCAGCAGTGTTGACTAACTGGCGCAGTGTGTCTTCAAACATGGCGGTCGGTTCCAGGGGGTCTTCGCTGATGAAAACACCGGCAATCAGCCGGTCACGGGCCTCAGAGGGCTGTTGCAGTAGATGCGCAACACGGTGGTTAAGTCCATCATTCGGCAGATGGAAACGTCTGCCCAGAGGAAAGGTGACAAGTCTCAGTGCCCAGCCAACTGCCTTGACGGGAAGGTTACGATAAAGTCCCAGCAGGGCTTCCTGCACCTGGTACAGGCAATACTGGCTGGCCCAGTCAACTAGCACCCTGTCTGCTTTTTTCTCATCACTGTCCAGGAAATATTTCAATACGGCAGAGCCAAGATAGAGATAACTCAGGGCATCTGCCAGTCGACCGGATAAGGCCTCACGTCGTTTCAGGCTGCCACCTAGCAGCATCACTGATGTATCAGCCGCGACAGCGAAACAGGCACTCATCCTGGATAACTGTTGATAATAGCGACGGGCGTGACTGTCCGGCGCAGAAATGATTCGTGCATCTGTTATAGCCAGTAGCAGACTACGGGCTATATTACTGATAGACCAGCCTATGTGGCCAAACAATGCCTCATCGAAATCCCGATTACTTTGCGGGTTGTCCGTATCCTGCGCAGCATTCATTTCCTTTAGCAGGTAAGGGTGACAACGCACCGCACCCTGACCGAATACAATCATTGTGCGGGTAAGAATGTTTGCTCCTTCAACCGTGATACCCACCGGGATCGCCTGATAGGCATTCCCAACAAGGTTGCGTGGGCCCAGGCAAATACCACTGCCTCCCTGTATATCCATAGCATCATTGATAGTCTTGCGCATCATCTCAGTCAGGTTGTACTTCGCAATAGCTGACAGTACCGAGGGCTTCTCGCCCAAATCGACTGCGGCACAGGTAAGGCGACGTGTTGCTTCCATGATATAGGTGTAGCCGGCTATTCTGGAAAGGGCCTCTTCGACTCCTTCAAAATGACCAATTGGTATCCGGAACTGATAACGAATGCGTGAATAGGCCCCGGTTGTCGCTGACACTAACTTACCGGCACCAGTACTGAGAGCAGGCAGGGAGATTGATCGGCCGACAGCCAGAGATTCCATCAGCATACGCCAGCCCTGTCCAATGCCAGCCTGACCGCCGATAATCCAGTCTATTGGAATGAAAACGTTCTTGCCTGTGTTTGGGCCGTTCTGAAACGGGGTATTTAATGGGTTATGCCGGTCACCAATCTTGATGCCTTTACTGTTAGTCGGTATCAGTGCAAGGGTGATGCCCAGAGATTTTTTATCACCAAGCAGCTGGTCCGGGTCATAAAGCTTGAATGCGAGCCCAAGTACGGTCGCCACGGGGCCCAGCGTGATATAGCGTTTATTCCAGTTTAAGCGTATACCCAGTACATCATTTTTTCCGTCATGTTTTCCGTAACAGACCACTCCATAGTCGGTCATGGCACTGGCATCAGAGCCGGCTTCCGGCCCCGTCAATGCGAAGCAGGGTATCTCATCGCCTGCCGCCAGACGAGGCAAATAATAGTCCTTCTGTTTGTCAGTACCGTAGTGCAGCAAAAGTTCAGCGGGGCCAAGTGAATTAGGAACCATGGTTGTCACGGCAGCAGTGATACTGCGGCTGGCGATTTTGCTGATGACACAGGAATGACCGTAGGCGGTAAATTCAAGACCGCCGTATAGTTTGGGGATAATCATGCCGAAAAAACGCTGTTCGCGCAGATAAGCCCAGACCTCAGCCGGCAGGTCTTTTTTCTTTTCAGTAATTTCCCAGTCATTGATCAGCGCACACAACTCTTCTACCGGGCCATCAATAAATGCCTGCTCGTCAGCATTGAGATGTGCAGGTGGAGTTGCTTGCAAACGATTCCAGTTGGGCTTGCCGGAAAACAATTCCTTGTCCCACCAGACTGTTCCTGCTTCCAGTGCAATCCGTTCAGTTTCGGACATTTCGGGTAATAGTTTTCGAAACAGGGATAGTAAATTGTCGCTGATTAATGAACGACGTAGATCATGTAAGAATAAAGGGGCAGCTATGAGACCGAGTAGTAGCAGATCAAGCAGGGCAGCGGGTGTGCTAAGGGCGCCGGACAATGACGAAAAGAGTATCCATACAGCCACGGCAGGTACCCAGATACGTGCAGGAGAACGCAGGTATGCCAGTGTCAGAATTAGGGCTATAGAAACTAACCACCACAACATGCGAACCTCCTTTTATTTATTATTCATTCTATACTCTTCGACAGCAAATTATGCAACTGGTTCGGGAACTGCAGGGGAAAGGGGGAATGGGGGAACGGGGGAAAGGGTCTTAAAAATCAAAACCGTCACAGTATTTATTATTGCCCTGTCCAGGTTTTGATTTTCCTTTCCCCTTTCCCCTTTCCCCTTTTTACCTTTTACCTTTTACCTCTCCCCTTCGTCCTTCTCTTTCCACGGCATTTTGCTGTAGCTAGCCTCGTCATCAAAGCTTTGCAGTGGGAACTTCTGAATATCGAACCAGGGAGATATATCGAAATCCAGTGGTGAAAATAGACGAGAGTTTCGGTGTGTCAGTTCTTTATAGCCGAAGTCATTTTCCTGCAGCACAGGTAATATTGGATAGCTGACATTCTGAAAGGCCTGAGCAATCAAGGTGGAGCAAACGGTTCGTGTTTCCGGGCCGGCGTTATGGTGGAACAGGGTAGAGCGCCAGCGTCTGGGCAATACGCCATAGGGAAACATAAACCTGGCAAGGTCCAAAACTTGCCGTAAATCATAATCTGTACCCAGCTTTTCTATTACAAACGAGATAACGTGAGCACGGTCTTCAAGTGAGAGTGCACTGGGACGGCAAAGACGAAGGCGAAATGAGCGATATTCTTCCAGCGGAGTGAGGATAGTTCCTTTGCCAAGTATTGCTTCTGCTAACAAAGGTGTGTCATCAGCTCCAGCATGAAAAGTAGCTGCCCGTTTGTGTAATGCAGGTACTTCTATGTCACGTATACGCCCGATAAAAATCGCGGCGTGTGACCAGGGGCTTTGAGTGACTGTTTTGATGATTCGGCTAACCTGACTTTGGCCTTCTACCAGCAAAACATCAGCAACCTTTGCTTCATCTTTCAGCAGATCAAAATCACTCAGGCGGTCAACCGGGTGCTCTGGTTCATGACTTAACCAGCTAATAAGTTTATTTCGTGTCCAGTCGTTTATCCCCATTACTGGTTTCCCGGATAGTATTCTTGTCGTTATTTATTATTGTAGACAAGCATGGGGTAGGGATAGTTTCAACAGGAAAGTGGAAACGGAGTTTTGTTATAATGATCAGCTGAAAAAATTGACAGGGTTCTGCCAGTGGAAGAGAAGAAGCAAAACAATAATGATCATCAACGAAAGATACGCAGTTATGTTCGTCGTGAAGGGCGCTTTACTCCTTCACAAAGATTAGCATTTGAATCTCTATGGCCGGTTTATGGCATCGACAACACAACTGAACAATGGAATTTTGAGAAGTTGTTCGGGCGACAGTCGGATGTGTTTCTGGAACTTGGCTTTGGTGACGGCAGAGTACTAAAGACTCTTTCAGCTCGCCACCCCGAGAATGATTACCTTGGCATTGAGGTTCACCGTCCTGGTGTCGGTCGTATCATGCGTGAGCTCAATGAAGAAGGGCTGATGAATGTAAAGCTTGCTGCGGAAGATGGCATGGAAATACTGCAGCAGAATATTGCTGCGAAGAGTCTTGCCGGGCTGCTGATATTCTTCCCGGACCCGTGGCATAAGAAAAAACATCATAAGCGCCGCATGATTCAGCAGGACTTTGTTCAAATAGCAACCACGCGTATAAAACCGGGCGGTATATTGCATCTGGCTACTGACTGGGAAGATTATGCAACACAAATGATGGAAGTCCTGTCTGCGGAGCCGCTACTGGAAAACATTCAGCTGGAAAATACATTTGTTGAGCGTCCCGAGAGCCGGCCGTTGACGAAATATGAACAAAGAGGGCTGCGTCTCGGCCATGGGGTATGGGATTTGCTTTTCCGGCGCAGAGTAGCTTCATAGAGGTGGAATTATAACTAATTGATATTAATGATAAAAAGAAAAGTGCCCCCTGATCTCCTGAATTTCTGCTAGTATGGATCGGGTCAATCTTTAAATAAATAATTATATTATGGATTTCTGGCTCAATATTTTGCAGCAGGAAAGACGTGTTGACCTGCAGCGCACCATCAATGAGATGGCAAGAGTCTCTGCGATTATTTACAGCATCCCTGCGCTAACTCTATTTATTGTCCTGATGTTCCCTACATGGGAAGGAATAGATAAGCCCCTGTTGTATGCGGTAATTGTTTTTGCCTTGCTGATCGCAGTATCATTTTATTTTCTTCGCAGTCATGTCCCTTTATGGCTGGCTCTGGGGCATGTTCCAGTTGGAATTGTGCTGGTGGGTGTGGGGATGTATGGAACGGGAAGTGAGGTGGGTGTGATCGCAGCGGCACTTTATGTCATGAGTGCGACCTATTCCTCTCATTTCTTTATCCCCATTGTCGGTGCGGTGCTGATACTGTTTTCTGCCGTTGTATTTGGTTTTGTTGCCAGGCTTCTTGGTGTTGAAGGCTGGTTTGCTTTGTCCGTAGCCACTCTTGGTTTCTCCTATACGGCAGGTGTGATTGTCCACATGCTGGTAAAACGTATTCATCGGCTTGCTACTATTGACTCGCTTACGGGACTTTATAATCGCCAGACCTGGGACGCGTTTCTGGCGCAGCAGATAGCGGTAGCTGAAAGATCCGGGAAAATCTTTAAGATCATGATGATTGATCTTAATGACTTTAAAAAGGTGAATGACCAGCAGGGACATCTGGCCGGCGATAAAATATTACAGAAGGTTGGCGTCGCCTTGCAGAAATCAGTGCGAGCTGTTGATCATGTAGCACGATGGGGGGGCGATGAGTTTATTATTCTGTTTCCGGACGCAGGCGAAGAAGTTCTCTCGCTTGTGAAGGCCCGCCTGGAGAATGAACTTACTGAAGTGATTATGTTCTCTGTTGGAGATACAAGCTGGCAGGAAGGCGATGACGGTGATAGCCTTTTATTGCGTGCAGACACGGCTTTATATGCCAACAAACAGTCAAAAATAATTCCCGAAAAATCTAGCTTTTCAGGAGCCCCGGATGGACAGCCTGCCTGAGTAATATTGGTAGCGACGAAACAAATTACTGAAAGCTATCTCCACAGGGGGCACGGAGGCCACTGAGTCTCCATATGCTAAAGACCTTCTTTCCTTAGAGCCCCACTGTGGTGCATGGTTTTTTCAATTTTTATTGTGGGTAGTCTGTAAAAATTATCAGGCTTCAAGCACTTCAATACCATTACTGGTGGCCATCAAAAATACATCAGCTCCTCGTCTTGCGAACAGGCCATTCGTGACCATCCCTGTAATGAGGTCAAGTTTTGTTTCCAGGTCTACCGGGTCGATGATGCTCATGTTATTTATATCGAGAATAACGTTGCCGTTATCGGTGGTAAAACCTTCTCGTAAAACAGGCTGTCCACCCAGTTTTACAATTTCACGAGCAACATAGCTACGTGCCATGGGTATCACTTCGACAGGCAAGGGGAAACTGCCCAGTACGTCGACCAGTTTTGAATCATCGGCGATACAGACAAATTTTTCACTGGCTGCTGCGACAATTTTTTCACGTGTTAATGCGCCACCACCACCTTTAATTAAATTCAGGTGACGTGTGGTTTCATCTGCACCGTCTACATATAACTGCAGCTCGCCCGCACTATTCAGGTCCATCACCGGTATGCCATGCCCACGTAAGCGATCTGCTGATGCTTCGGAGCTCGCGACTGTACCATCCAGCTTGCCTTTTATTCTGGCCAGGCCATCAATAAAATAATTTGCTGTAGATCCTGTGCCAACACCCACAATCATGCCGGATTCAACATATTCTAGAGCGGCTTCAGCGGAAGCCTTTTTTAATTCATCCTGAGACATTCAGGTTCTCCTTATTTCTGATGCTATCTGAACTTATACTGTGTTAGATTAAGTTAACCAGAGGTTCCTTAACTATAAAACATGTAAGGATAACCCTTTGCGGGCAGACGGAAAAGAAAAATCATGATTTGTGAGCAAAAGAAACGGATGAGTGTGCCGGAAAGGTATCTGCGCAGGATACTGACCGCACAGATTTATGATGTGGCCAGAGAAACACCGTTGGAAGTTGCTGAGATCCTCAGTGAGCGTCTGCAGAACCGGGTTTTTCTAAAGCGCGAAGATTTACAACCGGTCTTTTCATTTAAATTGCGTGGTGCCTATAACCGGATGGCAAATCTTACAGCGGCAGAAATGAAAAATGGAGTGGTTGCTGCTTCCGCCGGCAACCACGCTCAAGGGGTCGCGCTGGCTGCACGTAAACTGGGCATCAAGGCAACGATTTTCATGCCGGACACGACGCCGGGGATTAAGGTCAATGCGGTGCGCAGTTACGGCGCCACAGCGAAACTGACGGGTGACAGCTATGACGACGCTTATAAAGCCGCGGTGCGCTATTGCAAGGATAAAGGGGGAGTGTTTATCCATCCATATGATGACCCGTATGTGATTGCCGGCCAGGGAACCATTGGTTTTGAAATCCTCAAACAGCATAAATCGCTGCCCGACATGATATTTGTACCCGTGGGCGGTGGCGGGCTGATTGCCGGTATCGCAGTCTACGTCAAAATGCTATGCCCTAATATAAAAATCATTGGTGTGGAACCTGAAGATGCGGATGCAATGAAGCAGTCGCTGGAAGCAGGCCGTCGCGTGAGATTAAAAGAAGTCGGGATATTTGCTGACGGGGTGGCGGTTAAGCAGGTGGGCAGGGAAACATTCAAGCTGACCAGAGATTTTGTTGATGAAATCATCACGGTAAGTACTGATGAGATATGTGCAGCAATCAAGGACATATTTGAAGATACAAGATCAATTACTGAACCTGCAGGCGCACTTGCTGTTGCCGGTATCAAGAAGTATGTCGCCGAGCATGATTTAAAGAGCCTGGATCTGGTAGCAGTAACCTCAGGTGCAAATATGAATTTTGACCGACTGCGTCATGTTGCAGAGCGTGCAGAAATTGGTGAACACCGGGAAGGAATCATTGCGGTTACTATTCCAGAGCAACCGGGCAGTTTTCGAGCTTTCTGTTCAATACTCGGCAGGCGTGGCATCACGGAATTTAACTACCGCTACAGCAGTGCTGATAAAGCCCATGTTTTTGTTGGCTTACAGATACAGAATCCAGAAGAGCTGGTAGAGCTGCTGAAAAAGCTACGTACCAAAGGCTACCAGGCGATTGATATGAGCGAGAATGAGATGGCAAAAATGCATATGCGCCATCTTGTCGGCGGCCATGCCGGGCATGCCAATAATGAGCGGCTGTTCCGGTTTCGTTTCCCGGAACGCCCTGGTGCTCTGCTGGGCTTTCTGAGTAAAATGGGAAAAAGCTGGAATATCAGCCTGTTCCATTATCGCAATCACGGTGCTGATTTTGGTCGTGTACTGGTTGGTATGCAGGTCCCACCTGGCGAGAAAAAAGCATTTAACCTCTTCCTTAAGGAGCTTGGATATTCTTTTGTTGAAGAGACGGATAATCCGGCCTATAAACTATTTCTGGGGTAAAGGGTCCCCTAATTAAAAAACGGACACACCATTTGGGGAGTTAATAATGATACAAACGAAAGTACTACTTGACGAATCAGAGATACCTACGCATTGGTATAACGTTGTTAGTGATTTCCCGAATCCGCCGGCTCCCCCGCTGGGACCGGATGGCCAGCCCATAGGCCCGGAAGCACTGGCTCCATTGTTTCCCATGGCGTTGATTGAACAGGAAGTCTCAGCGGAACGCTGGATTGAAATTCCAGAAGAAGTGCGTGAGATCTACCAGATGTGGCGCCCTTCACCTCTTTTCAGGGCGCACAGACTGGAGAAAGCGCTTGGCACACCGGCAAAGATCTTCTACAAGTATGAAGGCGTCAGTCCTGCCGGGTCGCATAAGCCTAATACTGCGGTGGCGCAGGCCTACTATAACAAGCAGGCTGGAATTACCAAATTGTCCACCGAGACCGGGGCTGGCCAATGGGGATGCTCACTGGCGCTTGCAGGGCAGATGTTCGGCATTGATGTTCGCGTCTTCATGGTAAAAGTCAGCTATGACCAAAAGCCCTTTCGACGTTCCATGATGCAGACGTGGGGTGCAGATGTATTTGCCAGTCCATCTAACCTGACCAATGCCGGGCGCAGTATATTGGCCGATGATCCTGACTCTCCCGGTTCCCTGGGCATTGCTATATCTGAAGCAGTTGAGGAGGCGGCATCCCGTGATGACACCAACTATGCGCTGGGCTCAGTTTTGAATCATGTTCTACTTCATCAGACAGTCATCGGTCAGGAAGCGCAGAAACAGTTTGCCAGTATTGGAGAATATCCGGATATGGTCTTTGCTCCCTGTGGGGGCGGGTCAAATTTCGGTGGTGTGGCCTTCCCTTTCTTCGCCGACAAGGCAGCAGGCAAGGACGTGCGACTGGTTGCTGTTGAGCCGACCTCCTGCCCGACTTTGACACGCGGTCACTATGCCTATGATTTTGGCGACACTCTGGGTATGACACCTTTGCTGCTGCAATATACCCTCGGTCATGATTTTATCCCACCGAGTATTCATGCCGGCGGCCTGCGTTATCATGGTGATTCTACACTGGTGTCCCAAATGTATAAGGAAGGTCTAATCGAGGCCGTAGCAGTGCCACAGATCGCTACTTTTGAAGCAGGTGTAACATTCGCTCGTTCTGAAGGAATCGTCCCGGCACCCGAATCAAATCACGCAATCCGGGCTGTTATTGATGAGGCACTGCGTTGCAGGGAAAGCGCAGAAGAAAAGACCCTGTTCTTCAACCTGTCCGGCCATGGACATTTTGATATGGCATCCTACGACAAGTACTTTGCGGGTGAACTTGTTGATTATGAGTACCCGCAAGAAGAGATAGAGCGGGCATTGCATAATTTACCGAAGGTAGCTGCGGGTTAAGAAAAAACGTTTTACGATTTACGTGTTAGGTTTTACGTCACTGCTGTCCCATAAACTTTCCATTGTCACTTTGATTCTGAACACGCATCAGGCAAACAGCAGAAATACTCTTACCTCGCAGGGCCCGCAGAGAAAGCATTTAAATAGGCGTTTTAAGATTTACGATTTAGGTGTTACGTAAAACCTAACCCATAAAATCTACTACTTTCTTTTCCCCTCCCTGCGCCCCCCGCGAGAGAACTCTTTTTGTTCTTCAGGTTTGGGAGGGCTGTTTTTCATGTCTCCAAAGCCTTTAAGCTTCCGTGAAAGCAG
>JBLYYR010000256.1:0-18748 GCA_048550195.1 Arenicellales bacterium | reverse complement strand
GCAATTTATCCTGAACTACCGCTCTGAACCACGTTCCTTATGAGCATCGTTCATTACTTCAATAGCGATATCGTTGTAGGTATCGATGTAGGCGTCAAGAACACTGCCCGATTCGGGCGTGTAGTAATCTTTCGCATCGAAACCGTTAGCATGTTCGTTTGCAATAAATTTTTTCTGCATATCCAGCATTTCCTGGATTTTTTCCTGCTTTGTGCTCATTTGATTGTCTCCGTTGAGTAATCACCCATAATTTAGTGATCAGAATATAGCTTTATACATCTATTTGCACCATATCCCAAAGGGGCTAGCCTGGTAAATTCCCGGTCTCGCCATTGTGGATAAGCTGTTTATTAACCACCTTTGCGACGGCTTTCTGGCAGACCGCCAATGCGTTCTGCTCCTGTTCTTTTTGACCTGTTAAATATAACCAAACTTTAATATTGTCGATTACTCAGGCTGAATCGTCAATTAGTCTGTTTAATCCAGCCATAAATATGATCAGGATTCCCTGGCATGTTTAATTCCTTTATGAGGTACAAACAGACCACAGCCCATTAGACGCCCTTCACCAATGCCCGCCTCCTGTAGTCTGATGGCTTCCATTGGCTCCAGATCAGCAATCATAAGACTGCGTGTCGTGATGTCGCCATCAGGTGTCATAAATGACTGGGTCTTACCGCTAAGTAATTTTCGTGGAGGTATATTGAGTTTTTTAAGCTCTGCGACGGCATCCTGCAGGAACTCTTCTTCCTCTACGTCGGGGCGAGTAATAACATAACGAGAAAACTGGACTTCGTAAAGACTGAGTAACTTTACAGAAGACCTGCCTATTTTCAATTGCTCACCGGCCACATCTAATGTTTTACCTTCCAGTTGTAGTGCATCCCCAACCCGTAAGCCAGGTACACGCAGATACAGTTTTGTTCGCCTGCTGAGATGTATAAGCGAATCGGCTTCTTCAGGCCTGTTCCAGCCATTCATGGATTCGGCACCATGTATCTGATGTATGCCGGCCTGTGGTTCATCAGCAAGCCAGGGCAATACCTCCCTGATAGCCTGACTCAACTGCCAGACATGATCATTGGCCAGGCACTTGCAATCGAGCTTGAAACTCAGATCGACGACATCGTCAGGAATCCTGAGCTTGTTCTCTTTATCGGCGTTTTCAGTCCAGTACATAGCTAGTTCCTGGAAGTAAATGATGCTTCGAGTTGTTCTTCCCAGTTGTCTGGTGTGTCAAAAAAGGGGGGCTTGACGTCCATACGAAAGAACATTTCACCCTTTCCACCGCCATTCTTTACTACAGCAATTAATTCACCGAAAGATGTCAGCTCATGATGCTGTAACAATACTTCACTCAACCACAACATCCTTATTCCTCATGTATACTCAGTAATGACGCTATTTTATACGATTTCAAGGCAATTAAGACAAATCATCGCTGGATTGTGTGCTTATCCCGGCCTGACTCAACCGGAGAAAATTGACTTACTGACACCAAAACAATTTCGGCCTGCCGGACACACATCCAGCAGGCCATCGATATACCAGTTATTGACCGATTCCAGTTTTCTCTTTGTATTTGTCGTATTTGCTGTTAAATGACTTCATCATGACATCATGCCCCTGGCTGCGCTGTTCTTCCATCTCGCCCTGCTCTGCCGATTCCATTTCAGGTTGACACTCCGGGGACTCCTGGTTGTATTCATCACATTCAGGCTGCACATCCTGCTCCTCATTTAGAGTATCACTGCTTGTACTGTAATCAGCGGGATCCGGCAGCCGATCCGGCACGCTTTTTACAAGCATTTTCTGCCAGACAAAACCGCCAATGGCCAGGGCGATAAGTATTGAAATTAGAGAAAAGTTTCGCATAAAAACTCCTTACAGGCTGCAAATCACAGTATACATTGCTTCATCCTGTTTCCGTCAACTTTCCTAGCTGGTAGTCCTCAATGGCCTGTTTGATTTCATCATCTGTATTCATCACAAAGGGTCCATATTGTCTTACTGGCTCAAGCAAAGGCCTGGCGGCCAGCAGTATTGCTTTCACTCCGTCTTTACCGGCAGTTATGCTTACTGTATTGCCATCGCTGTAAACACCCATCTCCCGATGCGACAATTCAGATGTTGAACCCTGGTAAACATATAACAGTACCGTATGATCATCGGGCACCGCATGTGACCATTGCTCTCCAGCTTTTAAATCCAGATCAAAATAGATCGGCTCAGTCACCACATCTTTCACCGGCCCGGCAGCCGTGACCGGTTCGTTTATTTGCCCCGCTACCAGTATTAGTTTGCCGCCGCTTTCCAGTTCAATTACTGGCAAATCGCTGGCACGATAGTCCTGGTAATGCGCCGGTTTCATTTTGTCGCTGTCTGGCAGATTCAACCATAATTGAAAGCCGTGCAGCAAACCATCAGTCTGCTCGGGCATTTCAGAATGGATCACTCCACGGCCGGCAGTCATCCACTGCACATCACCATCAGCGAGCAGGCCTTCGTTGCCCATGTGGTCGCGATGACGCATCTTGCCTGCCAGCATATAGGTCACTGTTTCAAATCCTCTGTGAGGATGAGAAGGGAATCCTCCGATGTAGTCAGCACTATCATCGGAACGGAACTCGTCAAGCAGTAGAAATGGATCCAGAATTTCATTCAATTGGTGACCGGCGATTCGGTACATACGCACGCCATCACCATCCGATGTTTCCTGCGCAGTAATACGCTGCTGCAGTGTTCTGATTCGGGCGCTCATGTGATCACCCTTAGTGTTGCTTGCTTATTCATATTTCTGCCCGTGTACTGGCGCTGATGAGGCCTGGTAAAATCAACAATTGGCCCTGCCGGAACTATACCGGTAGGATTGATCGTGGCATGACTGCCATAATAATGGGTTTTGATGTAATCCATATCGACCGTTTCAGCGATACCTGTTTGCTGATAGAGATCGCGTAGGTAGCCTGAAAGATTTTGATATTCTTCAATTCGGCGCAGGTTGGTTTTAAAGTGGCCATAGTAAACAGAATCAAAACGCAGTAGGGTGGTAAATAAACGCCAGTCTGCTTCGGTAATTGCATCACCTGTCAGGTAGCGTTGTTCTGATAGACGCTGATCCAGCCAGTCCAGAGTATCGAACAATTCGGCATTGGCTTTTTCGTATGCCTCCTGAGTGGTGGCAAAGCCTGCCCGATAAACGCCATTATTGACGGTGTGATAGATTCGCTCATTAAGCCGATCTATTTCAGCCTGCAATGCTTCAGGATAATAATCATCGTAATTTTCTGTCAGGTGATTAAATGCACTGTTGAACATTCGAATAATCTCAGCTGATTCATTGCTGACGATTGTTTGACGCTGCTTGTCCCACAGCACCGGTACAGTCACACGTCCAGAGTAATCACTGTTTGCCCTGGTATAGACCTCATGTAGAGCATGTAGACCATAAAGGCCATCGCCCTGCTCGCTGAATACCCAGCCCTCTTCCATCATCAGTGGCTCCACGTTTGAGACACTGATAAAATCCTGCAGCCCCTTCAACTGGCGGAAAATCAGTGTCCGATGGGCCCAGGGGCAGGCCAGTGACACGTACAGGTGGTAACGACCCGATTCGGCAGGAAAACCGCCTTCGCCGCTGATCCCTGCCTGTCCATCAACCGTAATCCAGTTACGCACACGGCTTTCCTGTCGTACAAACTCACCGTTGTGACTTTTGGTGTCATACCATTGGTCAGTCCATTTACCTTTTACTAAAAAACCCATGATCTTATCTCCACTTGTTAACTCATTACTATTTCATATTACGTACTAGCAACTGATCCACAGACCAGCGCCCTGCGCCCTGAATAAGCAATGCGGCACTGATGCCCAGCAGAGCCAGGCCAAACTCGTACCCACTGTTACTGAGAAAGAGTCCATTTGGCAGATGAACAGAGACTATCGCGACCAGCATAGTAATGGACAGCAACAAAGACGCGGGCCGGACAGCCAGACCCAGCAACAGAGCCAGGCCGCCAAAAAACTCAACGCCTCCTGCCAGCAATGCCATCAGCATGCCAGGCCCCAGTCCCAGGGAAGCCATAAACTGAGCCGTACCCTCGAGCCCATAGCCTCCAAACCAGCCAAAAAGTTTCTGCGCCCCGTGTGCGGTAAAAATAACGCCGGCAGTCAAACGCAATGGCAGCGTGGATGTAGAATCACCCGGATTAAGTATGTTGTATAGTAGATTGTCTTTCATGTCATTCTCCATCTGTTTTATTCGTAATATTTAAACTGTTAATGATACTATATACTTGATTTAATAAATAAAAAGCGATAGTTTTTGATCGTTATATTCAAATTTTTTGAACAATTATGAACCCACTAACTCTGGAAGCCTTGCAGGTACTGGATGCCATCGATCGTAAGGGCAGTTTTGCCTCTGCAGCTACCTCGCTGAATCGTGTACCCTCTGCGCTGTCATATACGGTTCATAAGCTTGAGCAGGACCTTGGTGTAAGCCTGTTTCAAAAACAGGGGCGACGCTCTGTACTAACAAACGCCGGCCGACATTTGATGCAACAGGGACGGGAGTTGCTTACAGCTGCAGATGCACTGGCAGACAGCACGATACAGGTTGCTACCGGATGGGAACCACGGCTACGGATTGCACTGGATACTGTTATTCCTGCCGATCTGATCCTGCCATTGATCAATCGCCTATATAAAATACAGCCGAATATTGAGATAGATTTAACAGAAGAAGTGCTGGGCGGTACCTGGGAGGCATTAGACTATGACCGTGTCGACCTGGCTATCGGTGCAATCGGCAATGCTCCCGGCCATAAAGGGATACGCTGTTTCGACTGGCTTACAGTTAAATCAGTTTTTGTCGCCGCAGCAGACCACCCGATTTGCCAGCACCCCCAGCCACTCAGTGACAGCACCATTATGCAGTACCGCTCGGTAATCATCCGCGACAGTTCTCGTCACGAAGCACCTCTTAGCCGCGGCTTATTAAACAAAGAAAGATTTATCCATGTAGAGAACATGGAGCAGAAAATTCAGGCACATCGTTTGGGGCTGGGGATAGGCTTTGTCCCTCTTTTTCGAGTGGAGCAATATCTACAAAGCGGTGAACTGGTCAGCCTCAATGTAGAATACACAGATACTGAAGTTCCATTACAGATTGGCTGGAAAATAAGCAACCGGGGTCAGGCGCGCAACTGGCTGATGGAGCAGCTAAAACTAATCACAGTGGATAGAGTGTGGTGTAACGAATAAGGCGCACATATCAGCATCTTTGATGACTTGACCTGTATGACATCGCCCTGTCCGAGCCAGATGAAAACGGTCTTGCTATATGTCCGGGAAGTAATTGACTGGAAGTTTACTCCAGTGCTCGATTTACTTCGCGTGTCAAAACATGAGGCATTTAACTACCCGGTCCCATTTAAACCAGGGAAACCTTGCAGTAAAAATAATCAGGACTCAGCATAACTTGCAGCAAGTGAACAAAGTTTTAATTCGGTGTCGGATAGCATCCATCTATTCACTATCACCACATTTTCATCGACGAAATCCTGATGAATCTGTTCACGAAGCAGACTATGCAACGAGCTCAGCGTATCTTTTGAGAGACTTTCAGGATCAACCCCCAATATAGCCAGCAACTGCCTTGTCCATTGTTCAGTGGAATATTGCTGCAATTCTTCCGACCGGGAGATATGGATGGCGCCTATCTCACGAGCCCGCTCTGGATAATCTAATAGCTCGATCATGTTCTCTGCAGCCGGATCGAGATCACTTTTCCACTGTCCGCAGCCGGAGCTCACACCAGACAGCAGTGTGACAGTTGCTGAAGAGACTGCCAGCTTTAAAATGTCTCGTCTTGTGCAGGTATTTGAAGAGAAAATCATAGCATTTGCTCCTTCAGATGGTCTGCCAGGCGCAGTGACAGGGCGACAAGATTCAGGGTCGGGTTAGTGTGACTGATAGTAGGAAAAACAGAACTACCTGTAACATAAAGATTATCGACGTCAAAGACTTTACAGTTGCGATCGACGACACCGGTTTCAGGGCTGTCTGACATTCGAGTGGTGCCGCAATGATGCTTGCCTGAAGTAAAATTCGCTGGCCATTTTTCCGGGTCTTCCAGCATCGGTGCATAAGCTCGACCATAACCCATGCGTGCAAATTCCAGTGCACAAAGTTCGATTGCACGATGAGCATTGGCACGCTCCCTGTCTGTTACCTGCCAGTTAACTTCCAACATACGCTGTCCAAACAGGTCCTGCTTGTCTGACAGGCGGACAAAGGTATCCGGATTCGGCATCGGTTCCATCGCCATATGGACCGAAATATAGGTACCTGGACCTTTTGTCAACGGAGCAGTGGCCGGTGCCCCGTCAATGCTGGAAAATACGCCACCGACAGGTTGATCATACACGGGCGAAACATTGTACAAATGGAAGCGAAAGCGAGTCAGCTTTTCCCTTCTGGTCAGTTCTTCCGGGGCCGTCATAATCCCAAATATTTTGCCACCATTAATCTCATGCAAATCGGTGTAAAAACGAAAATCCAGATCTGTGCGGGAAAGTGAGATGTCCAGTGCTGGCCGTATCAGAATGTGATCAGTATAGAACCGACCCACCAGGCCATGGCTGTTTCCCAGGCCATCCGGAGCGGATTTATTTGATAGCAACATTATGCGCGGGTTTTCCAGACCGCCGGTCGCCAGCACAAATTTTTTCGCTTTCAGCGTATAAGCCGGCCCCTCAATACAGGCAATATCTGCGCTGGTCACATGCGAAGCGGATGCATTTGAATTCAGCTGCAGCACATTAGAATGCAGATAGACGGAGATATTCTTCGATTCCTTCATCTGCTGCCGGTACTTATCACCAAAACGTGTTGGCGGACTCTGGTGCTTCATCACTGAAATCAATCGATTGTTGTCCAGAGGCAGTGTCGGCAGCCCTAGCTCTCTGGCATATTCTTCAACAGAATCGTAGTCGTATTTACCCAGTTCCATAATCGGCTGGCTACGCGCCAGATACGGTTCATATTCTTCGAAAGTAATCGGCCAGCCGCTGTACGGAATCCAGTCGCGCACTGAAAAGTCAAAGGCATCAAAGGGCCGGCAATGCCCTGCCCAGTGATTTGTGGTGCCACCAAAATAACGCAAGCGGTTTCTTTCAAGCGGATAGGTCGGTCGGCCTACATGATCGCCTTTATACAAAGCCTGTGTACGTGGATCTAATTCAAAACCGCCACTTTCGATAACCGCCACTTTCTTATTCGTTCCATCGAACTCAAGCGCCATGGCAATGCCGACTGCTCCGGCACCAATAATGCACAGGTCGGCATCAATGATATGGCCTGTGGTAAATTCTCTTGCATCAATTAGCATGTATAAATCCTGAAGTTCTGCTGATTTAACAGATCAAATAAGGCGAATTTTGTGATATGTCCTGACCTGGGCAATTTGTGCTTGTGAAGTGACTTGAATGTGCCCTCCCTGATCAATTATCTGCAGAAGGATAAGAAAGAGCATGTAATAAAGGCCATTATATAATGTATGTCTGATGTTGTCCTGTCTTTGCAAGCGACTACAAACGAGCTGATAGCTACCAAAAAATAATGACCTGGCACATTTGTGCCAGGTCTTTGCTTTGTACGGCACACCCGCAGCGATTCGAATACCAGAATAATTGCTTCGTAGCTTTAACTGTGGCGTATAAATATATGTTTTATATACCGTGGGTATAACTTACAGCGCAACTATTGGGTAGTTGCTTTATGCAGCAGACAGGAATGACCAGGGAACCTCTGACGTGTCTGGACGATGTAGATTGCGATCTAAAATATTCAGGTTTGAGGCGAGAATCGCACGACCGCTCAATGACGCCCTGTCATCGCGGCGCTTGTACATCCATGTACTTCGTAATAGCTGTGGCCCCCAATAGTTGATGCACTCTCGTGTCGAGGGATGGGGCAGGCAATTCCCCATAATAAAAGGATTACTGCAGCAATAGTTGTCCTGTGACCTGCTGCGCAGCATGATAAAAGGAAGTGTCCGAGACCCGGCTTCGGCAAACTTTTTTGCCTGCTCAACTGGAAATTATTATTTCATGGTCTACACTTCTTTATGAAAACAACGTTTTCTCCTATTTGTTAAAGTTAATTTGCCCAGCCCTGAACAAGCTGGGTATTTTTTTGCCTGCTGTAGGCTATTGAAAAATAATCAAACCCAGTGGTCGCATTACTGCAGCAAATGCTGACGATATGGGCTAGAGTCCCTGACCTTAACCCATCATTTCAGGTTGTTCTTTTTGAGTAGAATTTAAGCAAATTCTGATATATCATTATTGCCGCAAATTTAACTGGCAAAGTCATCTAGCAAAATTGCCAACTATCAATCATTCAAACATAGAAGAGGATTAGTGATGTCAGTACTTGATTCTGTAGAGAGAACCGATAATGGTTACCTGGTCAACATAGGTGACTGGAACGAAGAAATTGCGACTGCACTGTTTGCCGAAGAAGATATCGTGCCAACCGAGAGACACTGGGATATTGTCAAGTACGTCCGCGCAGAGACCCTGGACGGTAACGAACCGAATGAGCGTAGCATCATGAAAGCCATGGGCAAACTCTGGGGTGAAAAGGTTTCATCAAAGCTCATGTACGAAATGTTCCCGTTAATGCCTTCCAAACAAGGCCTGAAAATTGGGGGCTGCCCACAGAGTACACGCAAAGGCGGGTATTAATCCCATTTCCGCGATCGATATGAAAAAGGAGCTTCACGGCTCCTTTTTTATAATTGACCGAAATTAAAGCCGATGGAAAGGCGAGATTGTGCGCTGTTGTTGCTGGAGACTTCATGAGGAACGTCGGGTTTGAAAAAAATAAACTCACCCGCTTCAGGTGCAATCTCAATCTTTCGTGGAGCAGGCATATCCGATTTTTCATAGATGATCAGATTACCTGAATGTTCTGTAACCTCTACATAATAGACAGCTGACAAAAGTTCATCATCGTCGTCGTGGGTATGTATGGTAGTAGTTGATTCAGGAGGCATGAAATTGAACCAGAATCCTGCACGTAAGCTTTTACGTTGCAAGATGTCTTCAGCATGATAAGTTGCTTCAACGATTAATGAGCCTAGCGCTGGAATGTGCTGCTCGGTTAGGTAAATATTTTCGTAGCGACCTCCAAATAAATGGGTTTTCAGGATATCGTCACGTTGGTAGTGTTTGAGAAAACCTTGCATAATTTTGTCATTTAAATAGCATCCATTTTTTGACGTGATTTTTTGATAAATATTCATTGGCTGCCTCACAGGAAAAAGCTTCTAACTCTTCTTTGTTCATATTGCTTATCTCCCCTTTTAGGGGGGACTTTGAAATTACGGCCCTTATCGGCGATGTAGACTTTACTGGTGATGCAGGGAGGTGATTATTACATCAAGACTAGTTGGTTCAAGTTTGTAGTAAGAGTCTGCAGATTGAAGTCACTCGTTCTTTAGCTCATTATCTGCCTGTTAGATATGTCAGCTATCGTTATCCATAATCTTGATGATTTCGAATACCTTATGCACTTGTGGCTGCAGGTTCAGAAGCATGAATTTCTCCTGACGAGCGTCCATAACAGTCTAATTAAGCTGGCGCTTCGCTCTGATGAAAGAGCTAGCTCTCTGATGCGCATCTGCTAATCTTCCGGCAGGAGCAGAAATCTATACAAACAAAGCCAGTACAGCAAGACCTTCATACATATCTATTTTCTGCTTTCAATATAGTCATTTATTGTCTACCTGTCACAACTGTTTCTCAGGAGCGATCTTCAGGAACCATGCCTTGAACCGATCCCAGCCCGTCGTCTGCGGTTCTGTGGTTTCTACTACTTCTTTACCATCTATCGTCGCGTGCCAGCTTAAATTCCTACTGTCATCCATCTTAACCCGATAGGCGATCTCTGGAATCGTTTTGCGTGAGTTTTCAGTTAGCTGTTTACCCAGATCCGGCGAGTCGATTAATAAACCCATTTCAGTGTTGATATCGATGGAACGCGGGTCGAGGTTTAGCGAGCCGACAAATACACGTTTGCGATCTATAAGAATACCCTTGGTATGCAAGGTAAGCTTTTCCAGTTGGGTTTCACCCTCGGGCGACGTGATTTTAGCCGCGTCGGCACGTGCCTCCCACAGTTCAACACCGGCATCGAGCAAATCCTTGCGGTATCTTGCATAGGCGGAATGCACCGATGTGTGATTATTCGTTGCCAGTGAATTGGTCAGTATCGTTATTCGTATGCCCTTTTCACGCAGCTCTCTTACCAGTTCTATTCCGCGTTTCCGTGGTATCAGGTAAGGAGTAAAAATTAAAATTTCTTCTTCTGCTGCGAGGAGCGCAGCACGCATTTCATTTACAACAAGCTGCATTTCCTGCGAGACATCTTCAAGTAATTTCTGTGGATCATCTGAAATCAGGCGGGCTTCAGCAATGTATGGTTTCAGTTCGAATGAATCGAGTTGCGTGATCACCGGAGTGGTAATCGCTTGCGCATAAATCGACTCTCCCGCTTCTGCCATATTTCGCTTTACCTGCGCATATGATTGCACAAGCTTATCCTTGTCATCCTCGTTGAACAATGCTGCCACAGGCACTGCGAGCTGATGGTTCCAGTAGGTGTCAAACTCATTGGAAACCTCCCGCACAACCGGTCCGACAGATAACATGTCAAAGTCAAAAAACTCGCCTGTAGTTTCGAGCTGAAAGTATTCTGCCGCGATATTGCGCCCACCCACCACAGCAACCAGGTTATCGATAGTGAATGACTTGTTATGCATGCGCCGGTTGGCGAGACTGAAATGTCCAAGATAATTGAATGCATAGATACCCTTGCGCGAAATCGGATTGAAAATACGCACCTCGATATTCGGGTGATCATCGAGCATAGCCAGATCAACATCATCAACACTGGTGAAAACATCATCCAGCAGAAAACGCACGCGTACTCCTCGATCCGCTGCTTTCAGCAAGCCGGCAGCGAACACCAGCCCGGCGTTATCCGGCTTCATCAGGAAGTACTGGGCATCAATACTTTTCTCGGCAACATCCATCAGCCTGAGCCGTGCACCGAATGCATCAAAACCCTGAGACAACGGATAGAAACCATTTACATCGTCTTTTCCACCGAGCCATTTCCTGACTTTGAGTGCCTCCCGGGTGCCGGAGACATCCGTCATCGCAACCGATGCTTGTTTTGGATAGTCAATGGGGGCACTGACACAGCCTGTCATCAACAGAATCAACGACGAAACAACACAAATGGAAATAAACTTATTCATTCTTAATAACACTCCAGTAAAAAGTTCTTCATTGGCCTATTTAAACATACACCAATTACAGAGCACACATTAACCTGGTGTTGGTTTCTGCCTGAAAGCAGCGCAGCTCGTGTCGGCGAACACAACGCCGTTGTATGAAAATGGTTAAAGCGCAAACCTTCATTCGCCAGCCGTTCAAAAGTCGGTATCTCAATTCCTCCACCAAACGCTTCGTTTGCACCAAAACCAATATCATCAATCAGTACAATAACAACGTTCGGGCACATTCCGGGGCCTTGACATCGAAACGCTCGGGCCTGGTCGCGTCGCGGGCATCCATTTCTTTGATGACCGTGCGCGGCGGCAATTGAATCGGCAACACGGTACGGTCCATTTTATACGCGGGTATCGCAGCACTAGCAGCGATACAAGTCACGCCCGTTAGCAGAAACGGGGTCAGTGCAACAAGTAGAGTTCTAATATCTATTTTTCTCGATATAGCTTGTCTCTATCTTTGGCCTAAGTGAGTCTTGTAAATTTGATATTCATTCCAACCATCCTCACAATTACTGACACTGACATCCGTTCAAAGCCGCTGAGAACCCTTGCCTTCTCTACAATAGTCTTCCAAAGGTCCACAGAACCAGAATTAGAAGCACTTGGTCAGCCCAGGTTTTCATGGGGTCAGGCTAGCCTGGTCGATGCCAGTGAAACAAGAAAGACATATACAACGGCTCTACGGGATGCAGATAAATATGATTATGTGCACTGCTAGAGTTTGTTCGCTCTTAGGATGTTACCCCAGGCATCAATCTGAGAACACATACTGATGTTAATGCTGCTTAATAAAAGTTATTCCTCAGTCTTTTCTCGTATGCTCTGAAATAAAAGTCCAACTCCAACAGGCTTCTCAATACATGGTCCGCACGAGACCCTGGGTCTCTCCCTTGGGTACCAACCTGTGGAAGATGCCTGCAGCATCAATACGTCCGGTGACACCGCCCGCCTGTACTGCGCCTGATACCCAGAGGTCATTGGTTTCCGGATTAAAATCCACCGAATAAACGAAAACAAGTTTAAGATCCTCCCAGGCACGGATAGTTTTTTCCAGCTTAAGGTTCGTACCCAAAATCTCAATCACGAAGCGTCCCACCCTTTTGGTGACCAACCACACGCGGCCCGTTTTCGGGTCCACCGTCATATCAATAGGGCGCGGCCTTGTGGAGGTTTCTGCCGCCTTAACCTTTCCGTTTATTCCAACATGCACAACACGTGGCACACGTGCATAGGTGGCAAAACAGATTACATCACCCGATGTGAGTGGATGCACAAAAGCTCGCATCGGCGGCCGCACATTGGTCACGAGCATGTCTTTTTCTCCTATGGGGTCAGCATCAAAGCGTTTAAGTGCATTAATCGTTTGATTTCCAACGCGAAGCCGTACACCTGCCCAGATACCGCCCGAAGCTGGATCAGGTGCCAGGCCCAGGATATTGACATTAGTGATTTTGCGCAGTGTTTCACGAGTATCCATATCGACCAATTCAAGCCGCTGCGGGAAACCAAGCCAAATATGCCGACTGACCCCATCGACTGTGAAGGACTTGAGGGTTGCCACATCCACATTGGTAAATGGAGGTACTTTGACAAGCTGTCCACCCGCAGTTAGCTGTACCAGGCTGCGCAGTGGTTTCGGCACCAAAGGCTTGGCCACATGGACGCACCACAGGCTGCCGTCTCCTTTGTCAACTGAGATTAGCTCGCGGGAGATAAGAAAATTAGCCGGCTGTTTGAGCGCCGGTGGCATAGTAAAACCAGTTAGATTAACGGAAACATCTTTAAACCGCATACGCCTGGCGCGGGCCGCCATGTGGCGGTTACCGGCATGATGCCGGAACTCAACCACCCATGCGTAGTTTGCAACCTTAACCTGCGTTTGGAAAAGTGTATCCGGGCTATCCACCGGTGCCGCGCCATGGGCATTGTCACCCTCCGCCAAGAAATAACTTTCGAACGTCCCAGCGGCGAGTACATTATCTGGCACCTTACCGCGCCAGCGATCACCTGACTTGGCAAGTGGGAAGCCCGTGAAGGAGCCACCCACTCCGTTACGGCCAAAGAGCTTAACGGTATCCGGCTGAATACTGCTATCAGCAATACGGCAGGAGACAGTCATGCTGCTGCCTTCGGTGGCCGTTTTTGGCACCCGAGCGTCAGCAAAAACGATAGGGTGTGCGACGACAACGCTGGCCTGAAACATGCGGCGGTAAGGCGAGGAACTAGTATCAGTGCCTTCGGCAATAATTTTGAGCTGGTAGACACCGGATTTGTTGAGAACCATAGCGTCGCGGCGCATGTAGATGCCTGTGCGGCCGGTCTCCTCACTCATCTGAAAGCGATTGTTGGCGCCACTGGGTGTGGTGATCTCCGCCCACATCCGTGCGTGCCCAAGGTCAGGTTCATCGCCGCTACCCTCGTCTTCAGGGACAGGTTTTCCGCGTTCCGTCATACTTGCTTCGAGGCTTAGTGTTTCACCCACGTAACGCCGTGCCGCTATGGGTACCACCATCAATTGTATGCGGTTACCAACGCCCGAGGATTCCGTTACCACAACGCCAATGGGTGTCGGGTTTGTGGCATCATCTGAAGCTGTGGCAATAATCTGCCATTGCCCCCCACCTGAGAAATCATCGCTCTGGAATACCGCGAAACCTACCCCTGTGATGACAGGTTGTTGAACACTACCATTAGCATCGTGCACGATAATTTGCGGCGGCGGCTGACTCACATCCCAGGTCACCTGAATACTGGAAACGCCAGATCCGCGCACAATCACGGGTCTTGTAATAGTGCTGTCGACAGGGATATCATCGCTAAGCGTTTCGGACACATCTTCATCGAGAATGTCGCTCAGGACCACGGTATAAATTGTTGCCATATCCGCTGGCGAGTGCAGATGGAAGTATCTCCCGCCGGTATTTGTCGCAATAGCACTCAGGAGACCCGCATTGGTGTTGTCTCCAAGCCCGATGGAGTTAACTTCAATGCCGTCTGCGCTAAGTTTTGCAGGAATGGACCAATCAAATTCGCCTGTATTGTGGATGCCATCAGTGAAAAAGATGATGCTTTTGGAGGTCAGGAAATCGTCACCACCATCGAAGAGTGTATCCGTAAGCGCAAGCGCGTCGTTGAAGTTGGTACCACCATCGGGCCCCCCAACAGAGGCTATAGCGGCATCATAAGCGGGACGATTGTTCACAAAGCCGGTCACGACACTGGCAGTGTCTGAAAAAGCGATAAGCGCAGCTTCATGCGCGACTTCTTCTTGCAAAGCCGGGACAGCAGGTTTACTCGTCTTACCCTTCTTTGTTTTACCCTTCTTTGTCTCACCTGCTATTGCGGCAAGAGTAAAATACCGTGCCGAAAAAACGCGTAGCGCCGCAAAACGGTTGCCGTTGGGGTCATTCGGCCCCATGGAGCCCGATTGATCGAGGATGGCGGCGGTCCTTTTTCGTCCCACCAGATAAATGGGCACACGGTGAATGAAAAGCTCCTGGTCACTATCATCGACACCCCGAAGTACAACGTCTAGTTTTCGGGACTTGGGTGGTTTATTGAGGTTAAATTTGACCTTCGCCACTGTCCCCCATAAACCATTAGGACTCAGTGTAATCTTATCACTCGTCCATTCATGAGGCTTTATGCTTACATTGTCAGGCGGATCAATCTCCAGGGTCACCTTAGCCGGCTTATCGTTTTCCCGAGCCTGAATATGAAACTGTACATCGAACTCGTAGGTTCGTGGGGCGATTTTCTTTACATGGATATCCATTTTCGGCGGCTCTTCATCGAGTACCGATACATTGTTTCCAGCGATGATGTCGATGACGCCGTTAACTCTGCGTATCAGACCCATATAGGTCCTCGTAGCCTCATATGCATGCGCGCGCATGGCGATATCGCCTAACGCATTTTCTGCTGCCGCACCACCCATGGGTTTGGAACCGTCATAGTGGAGCGCCCAGCGGATCTTCTTATCTGAGAACAGATTGCCGATTTTTTTAATCTCTTTGGCAAATTGCTGAATTGTTAGACCGTGATGAACCGTGAGTGTGCCGCCGCCAGGCTTTGGTTTACCGTTTTTTATCCCCTGGTCACCCGCCGCGAGTACAATGTGGTGTTGATCTAGCATGGCTAGAGACCAGCGGGCACGGTTATTTGTCGGGTTCAGGGGTGCCAGACTATCACCCCAACCCTCTTTATTATACGCCTTTAATTTCGCCATATAATCGCTGCGGTCGGGATCCAATCCCTTGGAAATACGAATAATAAGGCCCGCTCCAGACATGACGGTACTGATATTGGAGGGTATGGGATTCGTACTGTTGAAACTCCCGCGCCCACCGTGAAGCTTGCCACTATCCCAGAACTGTCCCGCATAATGGCGTTTGTCGACCTTCGCTACCGGGGAACCTCTTTTGTTCTTCCTGTCTGCAAGAGTTTTATCTTCAAGTTCATACCCTCTCAAGTCACCAACAATAACTTCTCCGCCAAAATGCATGCCACTGCTGAACCACCTGAGATTAGGAATGTTGCGGGCGATGCGCAATGCATCTTTAACAAACCTATCTTTGAACTTGGTCTTATTCGAGCCATCGGGATTAGGGATCTCGTCATATAACGATACCAAGCGAAAACGCCGTAGATCAGCGATGATGTAAAAAAACTCGAAGGTTGCAACCTTCCCATTCTGCATCTTTACCGTTATGTCGTAATTATCGAAAAAATAGCCATTAGGGGCAGTTTTTTCAGCCAGTGTGGGACGTTTTTTTCGGGTCGGCGATCTACTATCTTTCTTAGTCATGCGAGCCTCCATGTTCGTAAAGGTAAAGCAACCAACATTCTTATGTTTGAGACGACGTTTCTTGTACACACCATATATTAAAAGTAATCATACATCAGCTTGACTTCAAAGCCACTCTAGTAGACTTGCCCTTTCCGAAAGTTTAATCACACATTTTTCGATCTACCACCTGTTACATTATGATTATGTAAGCGACTGACCTCCTTGATACCTGCAGCTGTAAATAAAAAGCTGCGCTATTGATCAGCTAATTTGCAACATTAGTATAGCGGTTGTATATTTGATCAGGAGGTATTGAGAGGGAAAATTGAAAAATTCCTACATATCTGAAAGGAGGATGTCATGGCAAACCACATAGACCTTTTTCTTAGTACTCGTACACAACCATACAATGAGGCCTCAATTATTGGATCTGAGAGCCTACCAGCCATTGCTGGTGATGATTTCATTGCCATTGTTAAAAAATTGAAATTAGGGGAAAAACTGCGTGAAAACCACTCCCGACACATGGCAAGTTTGGAATCATGTGTCGGTTGGTGCTCAGCATGTGTTGCTCACACTGGTTGTGGTCTCGGCTGCCTAGAATGCATTGCCATTGCTCATGGGTGTCATGGTTCGGGTGCAATACCCCAATGCAAACCTGCACTCAGTGCACGTTAGGAGATAGCCTCTACTCGATTTGTAGATGACTTTCCGAATAACTGAGGAAAGCAGGGTACCAGGTAGTCTGGGTCTGAATCACGAATATCCGGACAACTTTTTGTAGTAATAATCCTTTTTGGAAAAGGAGAAGATTTATGGCAAACAAAAATAAATCTCCGTGGGATTGGCGCGATTCTGACATACCAGTTATTTCTACAAAGTGGCACATTAGAACAAACAGTGACGGAGGAATTGCTTATCGATTTTCTATTGATGAATATTTGATAATTAACTTGTCAGGATATGAAACTGTTGCATTAACGCTATGTGATGGGCAGCTAACTATAGGAACGATTAAATCGAGGTTGAAGCATGCCTTATCACTCACCAATGATGAAGCCGGTGAAATCATAACAGGTCTCTGTCAAAAAAATGACGGCAAAGACGTACTATTAGAGCCACTTTCACAATCACAAGGTAAGTTCACGACCATAAATACTGCTCGGGTATTGCATAACCTGGCGAAGGCAGCACCTTCCAACTCTCAAGTGAAGCGTCTGGATACTCCTCTATCTCTTGTTCTTCTCCCAACTTATCGTTGCACTACTGATTGTATATACTGTTATGCAGAGAGGCCCAATAAATCTAAAGCAAAGGAATTACCCACAAAACGTTGGATTGAAATTCTGGAGGAAGCTGGTCGTCTCGGCGTCGATATGGTCGTGTTTAGTGGGGGGGATCCACTCACGTACACTGGGATAATGAAACTCCTAAAAGTGACCAAAAAATATGGCATGTGTTATGTACTACCGACAAAAACAAAGATCACACAAAAGAAAGCAGAAACTCTAGCCAGGAGTCTCTCAGAGAACGGGGAGATTCAAATATCGGTGGACAGTTTTGATCCAAAAATAGCCGAATTCATGACTCAAACACCTAACTATGACCAGCGTGCAAAAGATTCTATTAGAAATCTAATAAATGCTGGCTTACCCGTTAGAACTAATACTGTAGTTACCCCATTTAATTTTGAATGTCTTACAGATCTGATTAAAGCATTACGGAATCTTGGCATAACACGCAGCCACATCACAAACTACAACCGTACTCATTATCGCCATGATGATCGTTTACTATTGAGTGCTGAACAAATAGAAGAACTCAATGATACCGTTAACCAGCTTCGCTACGAACTGCAATGGGATGAGCTCATATGTAGTGCAGCACCCAGAGATTTCTCAATACCCGGTAACAATACACTCGAAGAGTGGGAAAATCGGGCTAGTTGCAGTGGTGGTCACAGCGCCATGACAATTCTGCCAAATGGCCATGTCACTTTATGCGAGCAAGTGCCAGACGATGTAAGTTTCGTTGTTGGCGACGTTTCAGGCCAGTCTTTACAGGAAGTGTGGGATTCACAAAATCTCATGGACTTCATCATGCCAAAACGAAATCTTTTTAAAGGTACCGCGTGCGAAGAATGCCATGAATTTGATAAATGCCACGGAATCTATGGCCGGTGCTTCAAAGATAGCTTCTTTACCTTCGGCAAAGTGTATGCACCAAGCCCAAATTGTCCTCACTCTGAAAAGGGAATCCGGCTGGCATAATTTGATATTTCATCGACAAAACTGGTTATAGGCGTAATCGATGATATATGGATCAAACACTTCCCTTTGCCCTGAGCAAAGGCTGCTCTTCAGTGAGTTACCCCCTCACTTGGCCCGCATGGCCCTTTTCAAGGTCAATACGGCTACCGGGTAACCCGATAACCGCTTGTTTTTACTGCTAATGTATGGCGCGCCCGGAGCGATTCGAACGCCCGACCTCCTGATTCGTAGCTTGAACTTTAAAATATAAGTAGTTGTTTTATTTAACTTATTGGTGGTGATGCTCGTTGCAATCTTCACTACTGTGCATAACCGTGCAGG
>JBLYYR010000255.1:0-6696 GCA_048550195.1 Arenicellales bacterium | reverse complement strand
TTTGTTTCTGGTCTACTGGCGTGCCTATGGGCGGGTGACCGATATTGTTGTTTCCGGCACGCTGCTTGGACTGGCTTTCCTGCTTAAAGGGCCAGTGGCATTTTTCTTTTATTTTGCTGCCTTTGCAGCGTTGATGATAGCAACTCCCGGTTCCAGTTCATTCATTCGTCGATCATGGTTAGGCGGCCTGATGGGGGTTTTGGTTTTTTGTCTGGTTGCTGTCCCCTGGTTTGTCTACCTTGCAGTAGAGTTTCCTGAGCTACTGTCGAAGACCTTTGCGTCAGAAGTTGCAGAACGTGAATTATTTAATTTTTCTTTCAGCCCCTTTTTTAGTTTACTGCTTATGGCATTGCCATGGTCGCCTGCTTTGTTTGCCATAATCTGGCGTAAGCAGTCTCAAACAGCGGGTTTGAAAGTCTGGCCCGGCGATAAGATTGATACAAAAAAGTTTCTCGTTCTCTGGTTGGCGTTGTCCATACTGCCATTCTTCTTTTTTAAAAGTTTCAGCCGTTATCTCTACGGTTGCATGATACCGCTGTCATTATTAGTGAGTCTGCTGGCTTTTGAGAAAGAAAACTTGTCAAATTACCGGGTCTGGTTAAGATCAGGTTCTGCACTAGCAGTAATTATTGGCACCACATTGATTTTCTTCCTGTTCTGGTTTCGCGGTTTTCAGCCTGTCATTATTGCACCGTTATTGTTTATGCTTGCTTTCAGCCTCTGCTGGTGGCGTGCAGATAATTTACTGCAGATGGCATTTATATCTGTGTTGTACTGGCTTGGTATTATCGGCATGATCTATCCTGCACTGGGTATAAACAGGATCCCGGATGGCTTGCTGGAAAAAGTTAAAGGAGAGTACGTGGTTCTGTTTGCCGGCCCACAGCCTGCTATGCTGCCGATCGTAGCAGGGAAGGGGATGCGAGATACGTCCCGCCTCTGGTCATTGCCTGAAGATCAGCGTGATAGTTGTAAGGGAATCCTTATATTCAGCCCGCTCAAACACTTTATTACAGCCAGGGTGCAGCTGGATAAACTCAATCACAGCTGGACGGAACTTGGCCGCTATCGTGTACTGTCCTCACGTGGTTCCTGGATACGCATAGCACATGAAGATGCAACGAAAGAAGACTGGAGACGTGCTTTCTTTACCCGGGACCTGGATTCGCTGGGGACAGAAATCATACTCATAAGATCGATGGCCAGACAATGTCTGCAAGGCTGAAATCACTCCTTTTCTTCTCTGTCGCGGCAACCCTCGCCATTGTTTCGGTATGGCAATCTTTATCATGGCGAAGCAGCTGGCAGATAGTGACTGAGCAAGTCACTATAGATGCAGCTCAGGCACCGGAGTTCTCGAAATCCTTTATCTTTGAGCAGGAAACCGTTGCCAGTGTGCATGCTTCGGCGATTGTTTCTGTAAGAAATAATGAATTACTGGCAGTCTGGTATGGCGGCACACGTGAAGGTTCGGGAGATGTTGCCATCTACGGTTCAAAAAAAGGTGCTGATTCAGCATGGAGCATACCCGAAGTATTGATAGGTCGTGAAAAACTTGCACAGGACACAGGACGCCATATCAAAAAACTTGGTAATCCGGTACTGCTCTCCGATGGCAGTAAAACGGTGTGGATGTTTTTTGTCAGCACATCAATCGGGGGGTGGTCAACCAGCGCTGTTAATCTTGTCATTTCACATGATGCCGGTCAGACATGGGGCAGAGCAAAGCGCCTAATTACCTCACCATTTCTAAACCTCAGTACTTTAGTAAAAGCCCGTCCATTTTTCTATCAGGATGGTTCAATAGGCTTGCCTGCCTATCATGAGCTGGCAGGTAAATTTTCAGAATTATTACGTGTCTCACCAGACGGTACCGTATTGGATAAAGTCCGCATCACCCACGGTCGTTACACCATTCAGCCTTCCATAGTTGCACTGAATGAAGACCACCTGATTACGATGATGAGAAATACAAATACCGTCAGGAAAGTTGTCAGGTCGTATGGGGCAAAGGCTGGGAAGATCTGGTCAGAGGCGGATTACTCAGAATTACCCAACCCAAATGCAGCGGTATCGATAGCCGGTGATAAAGATCTTCTGGTAATTGCGTATAACGACTTAAAAGATGATCGCAATCAACTTGCTCTTGCTGTATCAACAGACAGGGGACTTAGCTGGAATAAACGCTTTCAACTGGAGTCATCCGGAGCCGATGAAGATGGAGTAAAATCAGAATTTTCCTATCCGTATTTATATCCTACAAAAAACGGTGAATTTCATCTGGTATACACCTGGCAGCGCAAACGTATAGCTTATGTCTATTTTAACCGCTCCTGGCTGGAGCAGCAGCCATGAGTATTGTGATGAATATAAGTACTGCATTCATTCTTATTTCTTTGAGTGCATGGTTTTCCTCTCTAATTACACAACAAGCAAAGTTGCGCTGGCTGGTGGTAGCCATTGCTATCATCTTGTCGCTGATCATACCCGTAGTAGATAGCAATATCTGGTTATGGGTAAACGGGGCAGTAGGTGAGTTGAGTATCGTAAGCCTGATATTACTGGCAGGCTTTATTTTACGGAAGCTGGCAGCCTGGAACATGCTTTCATCGTCTACACGGTTACATATTTATTTTCTTATACTGCTGGCAGGAGCCCTGTTGTTTCCTGCAACACTCGGGCTTACCCAATTTGATCCCTATGCATTAGGATACAGTTTTGAGCTATCTCTGCTGTTACTGTCGCTTTCGATACTCTACTGGACATTTAATCAGCGACAAATGTCCATAATTTTATTGATAGTCGTTGCTGTAGACCAGGCGGGGATATTATCCTCCATTAATTCATGGGATTATTTGATTGACCCCTTGCTATGGCTATTTTCACCTGTGATGTTAATCATTTTATTGATGGTCAAGCGGAAAGCTGCCAGCTAGATCTTGAGAGTTGATAACTTGTTCCATCCTGGCGGCAAGCTGAAAATCCAGTTCAGTAAGGCCATCAGCCTCGTGTGTCATCAAATCGACAATAACTTTTTTATAGACATTAAACCACTCAGGGTGGTGATTCATAGCCTCTGCGATAATAGCCGCACGAGTCATAAAGCCAAACGCTTCAATGAAGTTAGAGAAAATGAATTCTTTGTGCAATTTGTCATTTTCTATCGTCCAGGGGTTTTCCTTCAGGTCTTCATTTAGCTTACCGAGTTGCCGTTGAATTGCGGCGATTCCGAGGGCTTCCATTTATTTTCTCCTTATTATTTGTACTGCCGAGTATGATTGATGGTCTGGTTTATTCTATTGTATTTTAAGTTGTTTGTATTTGCGGGCTGATTGTTTTGTGCTGGCGCATTGCCTCTCCACTTTTTTTATTCTATTTGTTGAATTGATATGAGTGTTTCGCCCTTCATGGGCGAGTTCATTTCTTTTGTACGGACAAAAGAAACAGAACCAAAGAAAAGCCGCCCCGATGTGTTGGCCTGCGGCTGCTCTGCGCGCTTCAGTCTGAACCGGGCGCGGTGAACTCGCTTCGCTCAGACATGCACCGCGCTTTATCCGGCCCAGCCTTCCAGTGCTCGACAACCCAAAAGGGGATGGGTGAGTCAAGGGCTAAAACTAAAATCAAAAAACGGAACGATGTAGGAGCGCCGCTCCTACAATAAGGTATTGAATATTTCTGGTTTTGACCTTTGATCTTGACCTTAAAATCCCGTTCAGGCTTGCCGAGAAGCGCAAGATGAGCTGGGGATTTCGGGGTGTGTTGTCTGAGCGATAGCGAGTTTCACACCTCGCCAGCTTATCTGAGCATCGCAGGGAACCCGAAGGGCAAGTATGCGGGTGCTCTTTCTTTTGGTTACTTTTCTTTGAGCAAGCAAAGACAAAGTAACTCGTCCATGAAGGACGAAACCCTCAGCCGTGCGCCAGCACAATATTAAAAAAAGAATAACCTCGCCCATGAAGGGCGAAAAACTCAGCTGAGCGTGAGCACATTAATAAAACTACCGATCATAAAAATGTTCACCATTTTTCTGAAACCGTTTATATACCCACAGATATTGATCCGGCGCCATACGAATACATTTTTCTACCTGCGCATTAATGCGTGTGATGGATTCTTCCAGTGGTGTGCTCGAAATAAGTTCATCTGGAGGAAGATAATGTATACGAAACCCACGCGACCACGGTAGCCGTTCAGCAAAGCCAAAAATCACTGTGGCATTTGTTTTATTTGCAAGGCTACTCAATAAGCTGATAGTCAGGGCTGGGTGCCCAAAAAATGGTGCCAGGGCTCCACCCTGTGATGGGACTTGATCAGGTAATAACCCGATCATTTCTCCATTTCGCAAAGCCTTAATGAGGGCCCGAATTCCGCTGCTGTCGGTTTTTACATATTTACCGCCGCTGCCTTCACGGCCATCTTTAATTATGTTGTCCAGCCCTTTTAGAAGAGGTTTCTGGTACATCGTAGTCAGCGAAAATCTGAATGAGACATAACTTCCGGCAAGCTCCCATGATCCGAGATGCGGGGTTGCCAGTATTACACCTTTGCCATTGTCCAGGCACTGCTGGACATATTCTTCACCGCTGACAGATCTTATCAGGGCCAGATTTTTCGAAACAGGTCTTAGCCAGAGTTTACCAGCCTCCATCAATGCCTTAGCTGTCTGGCGGAGGTTTTGTCTAATCAGGCGTCTTTGTTCGAAATCAGAAAGTTCAGGGAAACAGGCCTTGATGTTTGCCTGGCATGTAGCCAGTCGTTTTCCCGGTATAATTGCCATCAGACTGCCAAGAAGATTGGCAATGCCATGCAGCACTGGTAATGGAAGACGAGCATTGGTTCGCAGTACCCACTCGGCTACTCTATCTGTTTTAGTGCCCATGCTAGTATTTAGAGATCGGAGAAAAGTCGATGTTATTATCGCAGTTAAACAATTACCATATCATTTTGATTATACTGTGGTTGCTATATTTCTCCATCCATTCATTATTAGCGTCTATAAGATTCAAAAAGTTTATCCTGAATTCATACTCGGGGTTCATGCCCTGGTATCGGATTTCATTTAATATTATCGCCGTTTTACTGATAATTCCTCCTCTAATTGTTATGGTCAGGTATCCGGGTAATATTATCTGGCAGTGGTCAGGAAGCTGGTCATATCTAGCTAATGCTCTGGCATTACTGGCGATTGCAGGTATTATCTGGTCATTGAGGTCCTATGATAGTGCTGAGTTTTTTGGTACCCGTCAGCTGGATGAAGGCAGGGTGGATGTAACAGAAAAAGAATCATTCAAGCTATCGGTATTGCATCGTTATGTACGCCATCCCTGGTATTCACTGGCACTTGTTTTGATCTGGACCCGGGATATGAATGTGGCGTTTCTAATATCTGCAATTATGCTCAGTTTGTATTTTATTCTTGGCTCTCGTCTTGAAGAAAATAAACTAACTGCTTTTCATGGTGATCAATATCGTTTATACCAGAAACATGTCGCAGCACTGATCCCATTACCCTGGCGAATTCTCAGCAAACAAAAAACAGAAGAAATAGTCAGTTTAGTTGATAAAAAGGAACGTAATAATGACTAAAAATAACCTGTTTTCCGGATTGCACCATGTCAGCCTGCTGGTATCCGATCTACAGCGAGCAAGGAGCTTCTATATCAATGCATTAGGACTAGAAGAAGATACAAGTCGTCCGGAAATGGCTTTTCCCGGTATGTGGCTGAAAATCGGAAACCAGCAAATTCATTTGCTGTGTTTCGATAAAACAGCTTCAGGAACGGGTTTTAAACACCCAGGGCGCGATGCGCATTTTGCGCTTGCGGTGACTGCAATCAGTAAGGTCGAAGAAATTATGAAGCGAATAGAAGTACCGTATCATATGAGTAAATCCGGACGACGCGCACTTTTCTGCCGTGATCCAGATGGCAATGGAATCGAATTTGTTGAGATTATGGACTGACACAGGTCATGCTGAACTCACAAGATTTAATTGCCAATATTAGAAAGTAGTAATATACTATGCCTACAATATTTGAAAGGAGATTGCTATGAAGAAGATTTTATCTGTATCGATTGGAGCCCTTCTGCTGGCCGCATCTTTGAACGCCAATGCGTGGTGGGGTGGTGATCGCTGGGGAGGTGATGGCTACAATGACTGGCCGGTCTTTACACCGATGTACTGGATGGAAGAAATGGCCGACTCCTGGGACGATGATGACTATTATTATGGTGGTTACGGTCCTCGTTATGGCGGTTACGGCCCAGGTTATGGTGGTTACGGTCCTGGTTATGGCGGTGGCTACGGTGCACCATACGGTGGTGGATATGGCGCACCCTACGGTGGCGGCTACGGCGCACCCTACGGTGGTGGATATGGCGCACCTTACGGTTACGGTGCACCTTACGGTGACGTTTATGCTCCTGCTTATCCTGCACCGGTTCCTGCACCAGCAGAGTAGTTCTATTAGAAAGTTTGCAGTTTACTCTGCAGAAAAGAGGGAGGCCAGTGGCCTCCTTTTTTTGTTTTTGTGCTGGCGCACGACCTGTTATTTCATTTTTATTAGTTTTCTTGAATTAATATGATGTTTTCGCCCTTCATGGGCGAGTTCATTTCTTTTGTACGGACAAAAGAAACAGAACCAAAGAAAAGCCGCCCCATCGTGTTGGCCTGCGGCTACTCTGCGCGCTTCAGTC
>JBLYYR010000254.1:0-4628 GCA_048550195.1 Arenicellales bacterium | reverse complement strand
CGGTTCTGCAGCGGTTATCGTTTTGTCTGATAAAGACTCGGTTCGTGATGCGGCAATCAACGCGATGAAATTCTTCAGGCATGAATCATGCGGTCAATGTACACCGTGCCGAGTGGGTACAGAAAAAGCAGTGAAACTAATGCAGCAAGACGAATGGAATACAGACTTGATGGCTGAGCTATCAACGGTGATGATGGATGCTTCAATTTGTGGACTTGGTCAGGCCGCACCAAATCCTATGGACAGTGTGATTCGATATTTCCCCAATGAAACTACTAACAAAACAAGAAAAGTGCCTAAAAGTGGGGGGGTGTCATAATGAGTGCGTCTACAACTACAACAACCATCGAATTCGAATTAAACGGTAAAACCATAACCGCGAATCGAGATGAAACCATCTTAAAAGCCGCACAACGACACGGTGTTGAGATTCCACACCTGTGTTACAAAGATGGGCTAGAAGAAGTCGGTAACTGTCGTTCTTGCATGGTTGAGATCGAGGGTGAGCGTGTACTTGCACCGTCTTGTTGTCGTAACCCTAATCAGGATATGAAGGTTTCTACAGATAGTGATCGCGCCGTAAACGCCCAAAAAATGGTGTTGGAATTACTCAATGCCGATATGCCAGAACAGCAGTACACACTCGATAACGAGCTCCAACAGTGGTCACAAAAACTAGAGGTTCAACCATCTCGTTTTGAATCTCGTACCAAAGTTGAGAATGATTTATCGCACCCTGCGATCGGGGTAAATCTTGATGCCTGTATCCACTGTACGCGTTGTTTGCGTGCCTGTCGTGATGTGCAAGTGAATGATGTCATTGGGTTGGCAATGCGCGGCGGTGATACCAAAATAGTCTTCGATGTCGATGATGCTATGGGCGAGAGCACCTGTGTCGGTTGTGGTGAATGCGTTCAGGCGTGTCCTACAGGCGCATTAATGCCTGCGAACGGTGTGGGCATGATCGTGCCGGATAAGAAAGTCGATTCTGTTTGCCCGTATTGTGGTGTGGGTTGTTTACTCACTTACAATGTCAAAGACAATAAAATCCTGCATGTAGAAGGACGCAATGGCCCCGCGAATGAAGGTCGTTTGTGTGTAAAAGGCCGTTACGGTTTTGATTATATTCACAACCCAGAGCGTTTAACGGTTCCATTAATTCGTCGTGATGATGTGCCGAAAACAGACGAGCTCGATTTTGATCCGTCTCGGCCCCTGGAAATCTTCCGTGAAGCGACATGGGATGAAGCACTCGATTTCGCAGCAGCGGGCCTAAAGAAAATTATCGAAAAAGACGGTAAGTATGCTTTGGCTGGTCTAGGTTCTGCCAAAGGAAGTTGTGAAGAAGCGTATATCTTTCAAAAGCTAATCCGTACTGGTTTTGGCACTAACAATGTCGATCACTGTACACGTTTGTGTCATGCCTCTTCAGTTGTTGCTTTACTAGAAGGCATCGGTTCGGGGGCTGTTTCAAACCCTATGGCTGATGTAATGAAAGCGGATGTAATCATCATCATCGGCGCTAATCCAACAGTCAACCACCCGGTTGGTGCAACCTGGATGAAGAACGCAATCAAGAATGGTACTCAATTAATTCTTATGGATCCACGGGGTTCTGAGTTAAAGCGTCACGCCACACAGCACGTTCAATTCAAACCTTCATCAGACGTGGCCTTATTGAATGCAATGATGCACGTGATTGTGACAGAAGGTTTAGCTGATCAGGATTATATCGATCAATACACTGAAGATTACGACAAATTAAGTACACATTTAGAAGCGTACTCGCCAGAGGAAATGTCATCGATCTGTGGTGTAAGCGCGGAGCAAATCCGTGATGTTGCGCGTTTGTATGCAACGGCAGACAACTCAATGATTCTTTGGGGTATGGGAATTTCTCAGCATGTTCATGGAACTGATAATGCACGTTGTTTGATTTCACTATGTATGATCACGGGTCAAATTGGGCGTGACGGTACAGGTTTGCACCCATTGCGTGGTCAAAATAACGTACAGGGTGCATCGGACGTTGGATTGATTCCGATGGTGTTCCCGGACTATCAGCCAGTGACAGTCCCGGAAAACCAGGAGCGCTTCAGAAAATTATGGAATATGGAAGCACTCGATGAAAAACCTGGTTTAACTACCGTTGAAATGATGAATGAGGCCTACGATGGTGTCATCAAAGGGATGTATGTTGAGGGTGAAAACCCCGCGATGTCCGACCCGGATGTTTTGCATGCACGTGCAGCAATGGCGAAGTTAGAGCATTTTGTCGTGCAGGATTTATTCCTTACTGAAACTGCTTTCTTTGCCGATGTGGTACTACCAGCATCTGCGGCTCCAGAAAAAACTGGAACCTTTATTAATTCTGATCGCATGGTACAAATGGGTCGTCAAGCTATTACTCCTCCGGGAGATGCACGCCAGGACTGGTGGATAATCCAGGAAATCGCAAAACGCTTAGGTCTGGACTGGAATTACCAAGGCCCTAAAGATATTTTCAATGAAATGCGCCAGGCGATGGATTCTATTGCGGGTATTACATGGGAGCGTTTAGAACAGGAAAGTGTCACTTATCCCTGTGAGAAAGAGGGCGATCCGGGCGAGCCTGTTATCTTCCATGACGGTTATCCAACGGCCTCTGGAAGGGCTAGATTAGTTCCTGCCGATATTGTGCCTCCTGATGAACAACCCGATGATGATTATCCGTTTATATTGATCACGGGTCGACAATTAGAACACTGGCACACTGGTAGTATGACGCGGCGGGCAACGGTTCTGGATGCACTTGAGCCAGAACCCTGGGCATCTATTAATATGAGGGATGCACTGAAACTGGGCCTGGAAGATGGCAGCATCATGAAACTTGAAACCCGTCGTGGCCATATTCAAACCAAAGTTAAATTGAGTGAAAATTCGCCGACAGGAACAGTCTTCATGCCATTTTGTTATTATGAAGCTGCAGCCAATGTACTGACCAATGCTGCGCTTGATCCCGCGGCGAAAATAGCCGAAGTTAAATACTGTGCGGTTCAGCTTTCCGCAGTTTAAATTCCTAAGTTTTAACTGAAGTACTAACCGAAAAAACCGCTTAAAAGTAGGGGGGTGTGTTTTCTCATTATATTTTTCTAATAATACAATGAGTGAACCTCAAGGGATCAATAAATGTTTAATATGGATTTTACTAAGCCGGTAGTTATCAAGACGGCTGAGATGGATTGGGAAGCTAGCCCAATGGCGGGTGTTAAACGAAAACGTTTATCATTCGAAGAAGTCGAGAAGGGGCATGCAACCAGTATTGTAGAATTCGAAGCGGGTTCCAGTTTTAGACATCATGAACATCCCCTTGGAGAAGAAATTCTGGTACTGGATGGTGTTTTCTCTGACGAGACAGGCGACTATCCTGCAGGTACCTATTTTCGAAATGCAGAAGGTTTTTCTCACGCCCCTTACAGTGATGAAGGCTGTAAGCTGTTTGTCAAACTCCATCAATTTGATCCGGAAGATCTCTCGCAAGTACGCATAGATACCAAAAATACACCATTCTCCCCGGGACAAGGAAATTTAAGAGTACTCCCATTACACCAATATGGCACAGAAAGTACCGCGTTGGTCTGGTGGCCAGCTGGCGAAAAGTTTGTGCTTCATCGTCATATGGGGGGAGAAGAGATTTATGTGATATCCGGTGAATTTATCGATGAAAACGGACGTTATCCCACAGGGACCTGGATACGGAGTCCACATATGAGCACACACCATCCCTTTGTCGAAGAAGATACGCTTATTTTTGTAAAAACCGGGCATTTGTAAGTATGTAAACCATAAAAAAGCCTGAACTATGTTCAGGCTTTTTAATTAATGGTGCCGCAACCAAGAGTCGAACTCGGGACCTACTGATTACAAGTCAGTTGCTCTACCAACTGAGCTATTGCGGCAACGCGGTGCATTCTATTAAAGCTGGAATGTTTACGCAAGAACAATACCATTTTTCTGCAAAAAAATACCCGACTGAGATTGCTCTCAGCCGGGTGGTATTTAGACCTCATGATAACTTTATTATTATTGTTAGCCCGGCCATATTATTATTATTACGTCTGTGGCTGTTTATCTGAAGTCGTGGGCTATTTTACGGGTTATCGCTGAATTGAAACTGAACCGTTCGTCATTTTTTCAGTTAATTGTAATTTTCTTTTCAGTAATCAATTTTCGGTCATTTCTGTTATACCAACGCAATACATATTCGCCCGGTTCTGCGGGCATTTTCATGTATTCTGAGCTCTTCTTTTTGGTGTAAAAATAGCTCTTGGCATTGTAATTGGGCTTTTCACTGGCTTTTTGCAGATTGATAAATGAATTATCTAGTCCTTTTGGTGCTTGCCACGATATTTCTATCTCAGAATTGGCCATTATTTCATCCGGGACGGTTATGGTAATTTCAGGCTCAACTAACTTTGTGGATCGTTCGGCTAACATCTTTCTATCGTTACGGTTATACCAGCGCAGAATATAATCACCTGCTGTTGAGGGCAGGCGCAAATAATCCGACGTTTTCTTTTTGGTATAAATATAGGCTTTAGCATTGTAGTTAGGCTTCTCACCCGCTAGTTGTATATTAATAAACGAAT
>JBLYYR010000253.1:0-23197 GCA_048550195.1 Arenicellales bacterium | reverse complement strand
TGTCTGATGTCTGATGTCTGATGTCTGATGTCTGATGTCTGATGTCTGATGTCTGATGTCTGATGTCTGATGTCTGATGTCTGATGTCTGATGTCTACAGACTGAAACCCGAATGGTAAAATTGCAAGGCATTCACCTACGACCCTGAACCACAAACCGGACAGGCAGGGTCTTTCTTCAGTTTTAGTTCGTTAAAACGCATAGCCATGGCATCAAATAATAACAGGCGCCCCTCCAGGGTATCCCCTATGCCAACAATAGATTTGACTGCTTCTGTTGCCAGCAGGCTGCCAATCACACCTGCTGCCGGGCCAAGTACTCCACTGCTGGTGCAGGTCTCATCATCATAAGCATCCGGCTGGTACAGGCACTGATAACAGGGTAAGCCCTGCTTATGTCCGTTGAATACTGACAATTGTCCTTCCATTCGAATCACTGCGCCCGACACCAGTGTTTTCCGGCTCGCTACACAGGACTGGTTGACTGCAAAGCGGGTGTGGAAGTTGTCACTGCAATCAATCACCAGATCAACCTCAGCAATAGCATTATTCATTAATTCACCTTCAAGCCTTGACGCTTCTGCTACCACCGTACAGTCGGGATTGATTTTCCGTAGACGTTCAGCTGCAGCGTCTGCCTTTGATTGCCCCAGCACTGAACTGTCGAACAATATTTGACGCTGCAGATTTGATATTTCAACGGTATCATCATCATAGAGATAAAGTTTGCCGACTCCGGCCGCAGCCAGATACATCAATACCGGCGAACCCAGTCCTCCGCTGCCAACAACCAGCACCGATGCATTCAGTAAATGCTGCTGTCCCGTCACATCAATCTGTGGCAGTAACAGGTGCCGCTTGTAACGCATTAGCTGCTTATCATCCATGGTTTGTGTAGTGTTTCATATTATTTGACTATTAAGCGTGTCGTGAAGCCGTCATCTACGATGTTGCACTTCCTGCAAAAGAACCGGGCCATTTACTGTGAAGCACGCCTTGTAGCTGCACGCTTCAGGACTCACAGAGATATGATATAGTTAATTATAGGCTCTCTAAATGTTAGCCTAAGCAGGGACAGGTCGCCAGCTAATAAATACACCCGGTCACAACAAAAAAACTTACCGGTTATCTACAGAGTCCCCTAAACTGTGAAGAGTCTGTAAACATTTGCTACACTGCATCATGTGCTCACTACCCATAGTATAAAATTATGATTTCGAGAATATTATTTGTATCCCTCAGCATCGCACTGCTACTGCCCGTAAGCACACTGCATGCCCAGTCTGTAACCATAGATAATTCTGAATACAGAAAAAAAGTTCTGAAATATCTCGCCAGTGACTACTTCATTACCGAAGGTGTTGGCCTGAAAAGTGCCTACATTGGACAAAGTGTTGAACAGCTCGTCAAACAGCTTGGCAAACCCGCTAAAGCTAAAAGACAGGGCACACTTACAAACCTGGTGATCTATTCTTATACACTTGATAATGAAACTTCTATGCAGGTTGCTATAAAGAACAAGAAGGTTCAGGCCATTGCGCTGGCAGGTTCAATCTCATCACAATATACAACGATAAGGGGTGCTCGCTTTGACATGCCGGTACATGAAATCATAAATTACTATGGCGGCGGTAAATTAAAAAATAACAAATTACTTTACAAGAGCCAGGGAATTAGCTTTGAATTCAAAAATGGCAAACTCAAATTAATCCGGGTGTTCCCCCGGAAAAAATAGCTAACATGGGCATAGAGATTGAACGCAAGTTCCTGGTAAAAAAAAATCTCTGGGAAGCCAGCGCAAATAACGGGGCTAATTTTAAACAGGCTTACCTTTCACAGGGTGGACCCTGCTCAGTGCGTGTACGCAGAGAAGGTAACAAAGCAAACCTGAATATCAAATCCGCTACACTGGGCATTGTTCGTCAGGAATTCGAATATTCCATTCCACTCGATGAAGCCGAAGAATTGCTGTCTCTATTCTGCGACAAAACTGTCACCAAGAAACGCTATAAGATCGACTATGCAGGCAAGACCTGGGAAATTGATGTGTTCACAGGGGACAACGACGGACTGATTGTAGCCGAGATAGAACTTGATCATCCTGATGAAGATTTCGAATTGCCACCCTGGGCCGGCGATGAAGTTTCTGGCGAAGCACGTTATTACAATACTGAACTTGCCCGACATCCATTCTGTACCTGGGAGAACAGTTAGCGGAGGAATGATTCATGCTGAATGATTCATAGGGAAGGCTCCTTAGTAAAGACAATGCTTGCCTGCCAGGTATTGCCGGACTATGATCAGGACAGGGGAGTAAATAATACAGCTATTCTGTCCAATGGCAGGAGATGGACTTCGATAAAATGAAAGACCTTCCTAACCGCTTTCATTCCAGCACATTACCATTTGATGGTAGCAGAGATTATGTCGAAGAACTTTACCAGCGATATCAGTCAGATCCGACTTTAGTCCCTGACGACTGGCAAGCCCTGTTTACCTTGCTTGATGCAGACCATACAGAGATATCAGTTGACGCTCCAACCGACGAGTCATTAGAGGTTTTTCCTCTTGACAACCTGTCTGCTTTTAAACAATCAGCTGTACTCAGATTAATCAATGCCTACCGCGTACGCGGACATCAGCAGGCGGACATTGACCCGATCGGAACACTTTCCCGCCCTGATGTGCCTGATCTCGACCCGTCTTTTCATCATTTAACTGATGCCGACATGGGCACGCACTACCATACCGGCTCATTTTTCGCACCTGACACACTCCCCCTGCGCGAGATTATTGACCGGATTCGCAAAATTTATACCGGCAGTATTGGTGCTGAATATATGCATATAGCCAGTACTCCCAAGAAACGCTGGATCCAGCAACGTCTCGAAACAAATATTGCTCCTGTCCTTCAAAGCAAGCAGAAAAAGATCCAGCTGCTTGAACGCTTAACCGCCGCTGAAGGCCTGGAGCGTTATCTCAATTCCCGCTATGTTGGACAAAAGCGGTTTTCTCTGGAGGGTGGTGAAAGCATGATCCCCCTGCTTGATGAGCTGCTGCAGCATAGTGGCTGCCAGGGTGTAAAAGAAATTGTCCTCGGCATGGCCCATCGTGGCAGGTTAAACGTCCTGATCAATACCATGGGTAAAGCACCTGCTGAGCTATTCAGAGAGTTCGAGGGCAAGAAAGAAATTAATTATGGCTCAGGTGATGTGAAATATCATATGGGATTTTCCTCCGACATCAAGACTGATGGCGGCCCTGTACACCTTGCACTGGCATTTAACCCATCACACCTGGAAGTCATTGACCCTGTCGTAATCGGCGCCGTGAAGGCAAGGCAACATCGATGCAATGACAAAGCCCACGAAACGGTACTGCCGGTACTGATACATGGTGATGCTTCATTCTCCGGTCAGGGCGTGATAATGGAAACCCTCAATATGTCTCTAACCAGGGGCTTCCACACCGGCGGCACTATTCATCTGATTCACAATAACCAAATTGGTTTTACCACCAGCCACCCGAAGGATGCACGATCAACTCCATACTGTACTGAAGTCGCCAAAATGGTCGAGGCACCTATCTTCCACGTCAATGGTGATGACCCTGAAGCCGTCATTTTTGTTACCCGACTGGCGCTCGATTTTCGCAAGAAGTTTAAATGCGACGTGGTGGTCGACATGATCTGTTATCGGCGACATGGCCATAGTGAGGCCGATGAACCATCAGTCACACAACCTGTCATGTACTCGCTGATATCATCTGTTCCGACTACGCGTGAAAGTTATGCGAGAAAGCTGCAGGCTGAGAATATCGTTGATGCCGAGACGGTAAAATTAATGCAGGATGATTATCATGACAGGATCCACCGTGGGAAGATAGTTGCGGCAAATATTTTGCAGCACGCTAAACACCCGTATATTGTTGACTGGTCAAAATATCGCAATAAGAACATTAATGAGCTGGATGGAACTCAGCTGGACACCTCTGTCGAACTCGAACGTATTCGTCATCTGTCCGATGATTTGCAAAAGCTCCCGGTTGGTTTTACGTTACACCCACGCGTCTCACAGATCATTGCTGACCGACAAAAAATGGCAAGTGGCGGACTGCCAGTTAACTGGGGTTTTGCCGAAACCATGGCCTATGCCAGCCTGCTTGAAGAAGGCTTTGGTGTCCGTCTTAGCGGTCAGGACAGTGGGCGTGGCACTTTTTTTCATCGTCATGCCATACTCAATGATCAGAATACAGGCGATGAATATATTCCACTGCAGCACATCGGTAATGAAAATTCTCGATTCCAGATTATCAACTCATTACTATCTGAAGAAGCCGTATTGGGCTTTGAGCTCGGTTACGCTACAGCAGAGCCTGCAACCCTGGTTATTTGGGAAGCACAATTTGGCGATTTTGCCAATGGCGCACAGGTATTCATTGACCAGTTCATCAGCTCTGCAGAAAGCAAGTGGGACAGGGTCACTGGGCTGACCCTGTTTCTTCCGCATGGCCTTGAAGGTCAGGGCCCCGAGCATTCATCCGCCAGACTTGAACGGTTTCTACAACTCTGTGCCGAGTTCAATATGCACGTCTGTGTCCCCACTACAGCAGCACAGATTTTTCATCTACTAAGAGCGCAGATGCTACAGAACTTCAGGCGACCTCTAATCGTCATGAGCCCGAAGAGCATGTTGCGCAATCCACTGGCAACCTCATCCATTGATGAGCTGGAAAATAGTTGTTTTAGAAAAATCATCCCGGAAAACAACGAATTAAATCCAGAACAAGTACGCCGCATCATCCTCTGCACAGGCAAAGTTTACTATGATCTTTATACTTCTCGAGAAGAAAAAGGGATCGATGATATTGCGATTATCCGCATTGAGCAGTTGTACCCATTCCCGCGCAACTTGCTGATCAGTGTGATGGCAGAATACCCTGCCGCCGATTCCATCGTGTGGTGCCAGGAAGAACCAATGAACCAGGGTGCGTGGTACCAGATTCGGCATCACCTGGAGGCCTGTACAGGAACAAATCATATACTGACTTATTGTGGACGGGCTGCCGCTGCAGCACCGGCAGCAGGCTCCTATTCACTGCATATGTCGCAGTTGCATGCGTTTGTAGATGAAGCTTTAAAAGCAGGTTAAAGGTCAAAGAGGAAAGGTCAAAGAGGAAAGGAAAAGATTAAAGACTAAAGATAAGAGACAAAGGAGGGTTGAGTGGTGAGTGAAATTAAGGTGCCGGTATTACCGGAGTCCGTGATGGATGCCACGGTGGTTAAGCTATATGTACAGCTAGGCGATGCGGTGGATCGTGATGCACCAGTGATGGATCTTGAAACGGATAAGGTCGTGCTTGAAGTTCCTGCTCCTGAGAAGGGTGTTATCAGTGAAATAAAAACCGAAGTTGGAGCTGTCGTAAAAGCAGATGAAGTTCTTGCCGTACTGGATACTGGCCAGACGGCAAAGACAACAGAGAAGAAACCCGACGTCACACAGAAAAACGAAAAGTCAGCCGTGCCTGTAGCAAGTCCAGCGGCAGAAAAGATTGCGCAGGAAAACAACATCGATCTCTCTATACTCACGGGTACTGGCAAAGGTCAGCGCATTACGAAACAGGATGTACTTAGTCTTATCGGCCAAAAGATCATTATCCAGCCGGACACAATAAAAGCGATAGACAAAGCCGTTTTACCTGAAACCGTGCCTCTCGCCAGCCCTTCTATAAACACTTCGCAGCAAACTGAAAGACCCCAACATCGAGAGCCTATGTCTCGCCTGCGTCAGCGTATTGCACAACGTCTGCTGCAGGCACAACAGGAAGCGGCAATACTCACTACGTTTAATGAAATCAATATGCAGGCTGTAATTGATGCCCGGGTCCATTACAAAGATGAATTTGAAAAACGTTATGGTGCCCGCCTGGGCTTCATGTCATTTTTTGTCAAGGCCTGTGCCCAGGCGCTGCAGAACCACCCCATCGCCAACGCATCCATAGATGGCAATGACATAATCTATCATGACTACATAGATGTCGGTATCGCTGTCAGCTCACCGCGTGGACTGGTTGTGCCAGTGCTGAGGAATGTTCAGAACTCCAGTTTTGGTGATATCGAAACCCAGATTCTCGAATTGGCGCAGAAAGCACGTGACGGTAAGCTGACACTCGACGACCTGACAGGTGGAACTTTTTCCATCACCAATGGCGGCGTCTTTGGTTCCATGCTGTCAACCCCACTGCTGAACCCACCACAAAGCGCGATACTAGGCATGCATAACATCAGCCAGCGCGTGATGGTTGAAAACGGTGAAATTGTTATCCGCCCAATGATGTATCTGGCGCTTTCCTATGATCATCGACTGATAGATGGCCGCGATGCAGTGCAATTTCTGGTGAGTATCAAACAGGACCTGGAAGACCCTTCCCGGCTCTTAATAGGATTATGATAGTTTGTCATAATCAGGTAAAAGAAACAGGCAGCGAATTATGGAAAAACATTTTGACGTAGTTGTAATTGGAGCAGGTCCTGCCGGTTATGTTGCAGCCATTCGCTGCGCCCAGCTGGGCATGAAAACGGCCTGTGTCGATGACTGGCTCGATCAGCAAGGCAAACCGGCACTGGGCGGAACCTGTCTTAATGCAGGCTGCATACCATCCAAAGCATTGCTGGAAAGCTCTGAATTCTACCTGAATTTGCTGGATTCTTCGGCACACCCTGGTATCAGCATAAAGGGCGTAGCGCTTGACCTTAAACAGATCCAGGCTGAAAAAAATCGTGTAGTCAGTGAGCTTACAGGTGGGATCAACTCTCTGTTCAAGGCAAATGGGGTCACCTCAATTGCAGGCCGTGCCCAGTTGCTGACTGACAGGCAGATTCATATCACCCAAAAGAACAGCCAAACCAGCAAAAAACTTTCTGCCGGTAGCATTATCATTGCAACGGGCTCACGTCCAATAGACATTCCTGCTGCAAAAATGGACGGGAAATTTATTGTAGACTCGCAGAGTGCACTGAACTTTGACCGTGTGCCTGAACGGCTTGGGATCATCGGTGCCGGTGTCATCGGGCTTGAGATGGGCAGTGTCTGGCGTCGGTTTGGCTCGGATGTGACAATACTTGAAGCTCAGGACAGTTTCCTGCCAGCCGCAGACAGGGATATAGCCGCTCTAGCTCAGGCCACATATAAAGCTCAGGGGCTGGATATAAAAATCGGTGCACGTGTAACAGCAAGCGAGGTCCATGACAAAGGCGTTACTGTCACGTATACCGAAGCCGATAAATCGCATGTCCTGGATGTAGACAAACTGATCGTTGCGGTTGGACGCAGACCTTACACAGAGGGGCTGGCACCAGCTGAGACAGGTTTACTGGTTGATGAGGGCGGCTTTATTCATGTAAATAAACACCTGATGACCAATATTCCCAATGTCTATGCTGTGGGAGATGTTGTACCCGGCCCCATGCTGGCACATAAGGGTTCGGCGGAAGGAATTGCCGTTGCTGAACACATTGCCGGTAACATTGGCCGTGTCAATTACAGCACCATCCCATCCATCGTCTACACAGAACCAGAAATTGCCTGGGCGGGCCAAACTGAAGATAGCTTGAAGAAAACCGGTATCAACACCCGCAGCGGCAGCTTCCCGTTCACCGCATCAGGCAGAGCAAGAGCCATGCGCAAGACCTCTGGCATGGTCAAAATCATTACCGAAGAAAAGACTGATGAAATCCTTGGCGTACACATAATCGGTGCCCATGCCTCGGAGTTAATCGCCGAAGCCGTACTGGCAATGGAGTACCGTGCCACTGCAGAAGACCTGGCCCTGACCATTCACGGCCACCCTACTCTATCTGAGGCCGTGCATGAGGCTGCACTGGCAGTGAATGGCGAGGCGATTCATATTGTTAATAGAAAAGTCTGAGGTCTGAGGTCTGAGGTCTGAGGTCTGAGGTCTGAGGTCTGAGGTCTGAGGTCTACAGACTGAAAGCCGGATGGACTAATTGCAAGGATTCGACCTACGACTTACGACCTGGTCTCCGCAGCAAGCACGGTATTGCGCAGCAGCATTGCCACTGTTGTCGGGCCGACGCCACCGAGTCGTGGTGTAATCCAGCCCGCCACTTCTGCGCAGGATTCATCGACATCCGGTATCAGTCGCTTGCCTTCCCAGCTAATGCCGCCACTGATTACAGCCGCACCGGGTTTTATCATTTCGGGCATCACGATACCTGCGACACCGGCAGCCGAAATGACTATGTCTGCACGACGGGTAAAGTAAGCAAGATCACTGACGCCAGAGTGAATAACCGTTACGGCGGCGTTGGCCCCTTGCTGTTTAGTCGTCAGCAGCAATGATAGTGGACGACCCAGCGTAGGTCCCCGACCAATAATAACCACCTCTTTTCCTGCCACTTCGATGCCATAATGAACCAGAATTGCCTGTATACCTGCCGGTGTACAGGGTACGGGGCCATTCTCCTGCAGCACAAGTTTGCCGAGATTAACCGGATGCAGACCATCCGCATCCTTGGCAGGGCTCATACGCATCAAGGCTTCATTGAAATCCAGGCCCTTCGGGACCGGGTACTGAATAATATAGCCATCTACCTGGTCATTATTGTTAAATGCATCGACTGCGTCGAGTAACGCCTGCTGACGGGAAGTAGCGGGCAGTTGCAGATGAAATGAGCGTATACCGGCAGCCTCACAGGCCTCGTGCTTCTTTCTGACATAACTTGCACTGGGGCCGTCATCGCCAACAAGTATGGTGCCAAGCCCCGGCTGAATACTCCGATTGGTCAGTCCCTCTACACGTTTCCGTACATCCGCGATAACGGCCTCTGCGACTTCTATGCCACTGAGTAATTTTGCTGTCATTGATTTTCTCTGTTAAGGAGCCACTGGCTTCTGATTGCTGCCTGGCAGGGCTACAAATGGCGTTTAATTGGCCCGGCAAGCATAATTACAACTGTCGCACCGACAGCCGCTGCAGCATAGGACACATAATCCGATTGTCCGTCCTCGCCAAAAGTCATCATAAGGATCCCGCCAAGCGCACCACCAACCAGGCCAGCCACAACATCACAGGTAAGACCGAGACCACTGCCACGCATTATCAGGCCAGCTAGCAGGCCGGAGATAATCCCAATCACAAGGAATATAATCAAGTTTATGATATCCATACAGAACTCCTGCACATCACACGGGTAACTTTATTGCTGACTATTCTAGAATGCAGAGGCACAAAAAGGCAATTTTGTATTTGTCTGAATATTCCAAATCTGAAAATACATGGGTGCTTCTATGCGCTTTAATTGAGTAAAACCTTGATCCAGATCAATGAAACTATCTGCAGCATTACAATAGCATTGTAATGATCAGTCCACTTACACTGAAAATAAGATATGTCTACCATTGAAAGCATCATAATCATCTTTTTTCTATTTCTGGCAGTTTTTGTCCTCATCGGGCTGTTTCGTTCGATTAAGCACAGTAGCCAGCAAGGTGAAACCTTTTATCAAAGCCTGATCTCACGCATAAAGCATCTTCGCATGCACAAGATGCTGCAGGCCCTTGGTATTGATACCGGGAACTATGCCCGCGGCCACCAGGTCACTGAAATTGAAATGCATATGAAACGCTGCCGGGAATGCAGCAGTACAAAACAGTGCGACGCAGAACTATCCTCTGGAGAAACAATAAATGCAGAGGAATATTGCCCAAATAACAAGGATTTGCTTAATACCCCCGTGGAACACTAGGAATATATCTATTTTCTACAGCTGAAAATAGTGGCTGCCATTATGGGTGTCTTTATTAGTTCATGAATTTTCATATTTAATCCAGGCCCTGACGCATCCAGAATGAATAACTATGCCCTATAATCTCTCCTGTTTTCACTATCAGCATTTATTACCATCGCTTTTAAGATGGTACAATCTCCTGATCTGAACAGGTTACCGAAAAAGGACAGTTGTGAAAAAAATTTTGTTATTCATACTTGTGCTGGGCAGCACCTCTGCTCTGGCTGAGACCGGATATATTACCGATCAATTAAAAATTACCCTGCGCAGTGGTGAAAGTACTACTCATAAAGTAGTCCGTATGCTGCCGAGTGGAACCGCCGTCACCGTATTAGGTCGCAACAAGCAAACAAACTACGCTAAAGTTCGCCTGGCCGACGGCACTACCGGTTACGTACTTAACAGGATGATACTGAACGAGCGGCCTGCACGTGAAAGACTGGCCGAAGCAGAGCAGCAGCTGGTAGTACTGCGTCAGGAACCTGGAAAATTAAGCAGCCAGCTAGCTGACCTGCAGGAAAAACATGCTGAGCTTCAGCAAAAATACACCGAAATGAAAAATGAGAATAATAATCTCAAACTGGAACTCGCAAGCCTGAGTAAAGTAGCCCGTGACCCTTTACGCATTGCCGGCGAACGCGATGATGCTGTGGAACGAAGCCAGCACCTGTCTGATGAGCTCGATATGCTCAGACTAAAGAATCAACGGTTAACTGATAAAACCGAGCAGAACTGGTTCCTGATTGGTGCCGGCGTCGTTATTGCCGGCATTATTCTCGGCCTGCTGCTGCCACACATGCGAGTCAAAAAGAATAGATCTGAGTGGGGTGACTTTTGACACCAGATAAAGGATGAAAGACTAAGGACTAAAGAAGAAAGTTCTTTTTTCCCTTTATCTTTAATCCTTTATCCTTAACCTGAATTTAGCCACATTCTAGCGAAAGGCAAAAGACAAGGCCTGACCATTATTACTCATTTTATATTTCCTGAACCATTCTCTTAATTTTTACTGCTTTTTCAAAGTGATCTAACTTATGAGTCATAATCCACCATTCAGCTACTTCCATTAGCTGTTTAGGGTTATCATTTTTAATTTTGAAAAATGCATAAAATGAAAGGCCAACATTCGCACCTTTTGTCTCCATTTTGCTATTACAAACTTCTATTATCCTTTTCTTTAACATTTTATTCATACTACCCTTTATTCTTGTTGTAAACATATCGCAGACTAAGCTGCCCAAAAAAGGGATGCTGCTTTTGTGAAAAATGCCGCGTTTCGCCAACCACTGACATTTGGCTTAAAAGTAAAAACCCGGCGTAATAGTCGCCTTGTTAAATCAGTCTTACCACGAAATGAGTTTATACGCTCTCACCCTGAATATTTAATAAAGTTACTGGATTCAGACCTGTGCAGGAGCGGAAAGCTTCAGGAAAAGCAATAATTAAGACTCCAGGTTCATTAGAATAATTTTTCCCTTATGCATTTTATATAATAATTACAATAACTTTGACTGTTCAGCCAAACAATAAAATCCGAATTTGACCAATATAATACCTTTTGGTATTATTTATATACAAAACCAAAAGGTACTATATAAAACGGAGAACTAATATGCATAAACCTCGCCACCTATTGCTGCCATCTGCCTCGCAATGATACAGCCTGTACAGGATTCATTTAAGGCATTAGCTGACCCAACTCGTCGCAGGATTTTAATGCACTTAGGCAGCAAAGATATGACGATTGGAGAACTCACTGATCACTTTGATATGACCAGAGCAGCAGTAAAAAAACATCTGAATATACTAGAAAAAGGGCAATTAATTTCAGTACACAAAAGCGGTCGTGAACGGATTAACAGACTAGAACCTAAGTCCCTAAAACCGGTGTCTGACTGGCTGAACTATTTTGAACAATTCTGGGATGAGCGCTTAGCTACCTTAAAAAACGCAATTGAAACTGAAGAGGAAAATAACAATGTCTAATTCGACATTAGTCAAAACATACATCTTTGCAACGTCACGTGAAACGGTTTGGTCTTTTCTTACAAAAAAAGACAAACTGGCTCAGTGGTTTCACCCAGCTACTGCTGACTTAGTTGAGGGAGAGGATTATGCCTTAGTACGTGTGGATGATGATGGCACACAGATCAAACAATGCTGGGGGACTGTTCTGCAAATGGATAAACCTAATAGCCTTGTTTATACATTTACTATTGAACCACTTAATGGCTCATTGACAACCGTCACATGGAGATTAGAGGAAGTCCAGGGTGGAACAAAACTCATCCTCCAGCACGATGGAATTGAAGAAGCTGCCGGCGAAGCTTCTATAAGTCTTCTTCTAGCACTGGATAAAGGTTGGGATAAACATGCAGATCAATTGAGAAATTTAATTATTCCGTCAGTTAATAGCGAATGCGATCATTAACACTGTTTATTTTTGACCTTCTTAGAGGAAAGTAATCATGACAACACACAGCATAGTATCACGCAGAAAATGGATCGAGGCTAGAAAGAAGTTACTGGCTAAAGAGAAAGAATTTACACGCCTTCGTGATCAATTAAGTGCTGAACGACGTGAATTACCCTGGGTAAAGGTCGAAAAAGAATATATCTTTGATGGCATAGAAGGGAAACAAAGCCTCTCTGATTTATTCAATGGCAAGAACCAGCTAATGATCTATCATTTTATGTTAGGTCCAGAATGGGAAGAAGGCTGCCCCAGTTGCTCGTTCTGGGCGGATAATTTTAATGGTATAGATATTCATCTTGCACATCGAGATATATCTTTCCTGGCTATATCAAGAGCAGAAATTAAAAAAATCGAAGCCTATAAAAAACGTATGGGCTGGAATTTTAAATGGGTGTCATCACGCAATAACGATTTTAATAATGATTATTGTGTTTCATTTACCCCAGAAGAAAAAGAGATGAATGAAATAACCTACAACTACTTAACACAGCCTTATTTTATGGACGAGCTTGCCGGTGTAAGTGTGTTTATTAAGAGTGAGGAGAATAATATCTATCACACTTACTCCACCTATTCACGCGGCCTGGATATTTTAAATGGCGCCTATAACTACATTGATTTATCGCCAAAAGGGCGTGATGAAAAAGATGGAATAATGAAATGGTTACGTCGCCATGATCAATATGAGTAGTAAACAGCGGTATGCGTAATAATTAGGTAAAAGTAAAAAAAAAAAGATCCGGCTCCCTCTTTGAGCCCTTAAGTTTTTCTACAGCCTAAACATCTAACTAAGCGGTGCCACATTTCGGTGTCTGTTTGTGTTTTTTGTTATACGCTGAAATTTCACTAAAGCACCCACTTCGGGCACGGATTCCACGCAATTTACCCACAGGTCTTGTGAAGTGAATGTTTGGAAAGAACCAAACACAAAGGGAAGTACCTTTGACGTGAAAGGGTCTTCCATTTGATCAAATAAGTTAATATGTAAATGTGGGGCAGTTGAATTACCGGAATTCCCGACTAAACCAAGCCATTCACCACGCTCTACCCGATTGCCAGGGTTTACAGTGATTGAATTTTTTTTAAAGTGAGCCAGAAAAACAATATATCCGGCGTCAGCCTTTATCATCACGTGATTTCCCGCATTGGGGCGTATATCCAACTCTCCATTTTCTTTCCGTGGACGGAACTTGTATGTGGCGTTGTACCAAATTTTTATTGTATTCCATAAGTTGGTGTATTCATGGTCTTGCCAATCATCACCAACATGAAGAACCTCACCACTAATTGGCGCAACTATTGGCTCTTCCCAGCAGTAGTAATCTTTTGATGGGATTCTGTTAAACAGGAAATGTAATGAATTCTTGCTATGAGTTTTTTTGTGACCAGCATCGGTTTTTACAAAGTCAAAAGCAAAAGGGTGATGCCCTGGAGGCCGCAAAAACTTCCACTCTCCTTCTAACGGGGCACCTATTGATATTTTTGTTTCGGGTTCAGAATACATTACAAATCTCTGGCTCTATTCACGCATAAGGTTTGTTAAAAGACACGACGCTTTTTCGCGCCCTTTTTAAACGAATTGTTATATGCTAAACATCAGCATTCAGTAAAACTTACTGCAAGTCCACCTAATGATGTTTCTTTATATTTATGTGACATTTCTAGTCCGGTTTGCTTCATCGCTTCAATACAATTATCCAGTGGCATGTAGTGACTGCCGTCACCTCGAAGTGCAAGAGAGGCTGCCGTATACGCTTTGATGGCACCAAAACCATTTCGTTCAATACAGGGTACTTGAACCAGCCCACTTACGGGATCGCAAGTCATGCCAAGGTGGTGTTCAAGCGCAATCTCAGCTGCATTTTCTACTTGTTGAGGAGTGCCACCACGAGCTGAGCATAAACCAGCAGCTGCCATTGCTGCCGCTGAGCCGACTTCACCCTGACAACCCACTTCGGCACCAGAAATAGAACTTCGATGTTTAATTAAACCACCTATTGCACTAGCGGTAAGAAGGAAATCCCGCACCTGTTCGATTGTGCCATCTTCATGGGTGACTAAATAATAAATAACGGAAGGTATAACACCCGCAGCACCGTTTGTTGGAGCTGTCACCACCATATTACCGGCTGCATTTTCTTCATTTACAGCCATGGCATACGCGCATAACCAATCATTAATATTTGCACTCTGTGGATTATTTATTAGGTCATCATAGAGGTCTTTAGCACGCCGTGGTATACCAAGGCCGCCAGGTAATATGCCTTTTGCTTCCAGCCCTTTTTCAATACATGTTTGCATGGATTGCCATATGCTATCCATGCCTTCAAGAAGTGATTTTTCAGTCAGGTGTTCCAATTCATTAACCAGCTTCATCTGTGATATTGAAATATTACTATCCTTCGCCATTTGTAACATAGCGTTTGCCGAGTCAAATGGATATTTGCACGAAGTAGAAGGTTCCATTTTAAGTGGTGCTTGCAGTTGATTAATTTTTGCCAATGTACTGATAAAGCCACCACCAATTGAAAAATATGTTTCAGAAAATAATACTTTATTGTTTCGATCTATAAGATCAAAAATCATCCCGTTAGGATGCTCGGGTAAGGTTTCTTCTTTATCAAAAATTATGTGCTTATTTGGCTTAAATAAAATATAGAGGCTCTTGTCTATTTTGATTTGATCACTTTTCCATATCTGTTTAATCAGGCCTGCAACATCTTTATCTGTAAGCGAGGACGGTTGATAACCATGTAATCCTAAAGCCACCGCATGATCAGTAGAATGTCCCTTACCTGTAAAAGCCAGGGATCCTTTAAGAGTGCAACGTATAAATGCCTCTTTCATACTTACTTTAATCAATTTCTGATCTTTTATACGATCAATGAAATCATATGCGGCAATCATTGGACCGAGCGTATGTGAACTGGACGGACCAATACCGATTTTAAATAGATCTAATACGCTGATAAACATATAACTCTTTATATTATTTACTTAAGTACGTACTTGCCTGTGTCAATTGACCTACTCATATAACGTTTCAACTGTGGGGCACGACGTAAGGAGCATCCCACATAAGCGTATTATTAGCTGTTGCTTTCTTTTTTATATGGGAATTTTTTATGGCCATATCTATGGATAAAAATAGCAATTACTATTAACAAAATAGAGCCAGAAACACCGAGCATTCGCCAGTTATCCATACTCTTCATATCTAAAATCAAATATCGAGCTAATGCTACAATTGCAATATATAAAGGCATTCGGACAGGTAGCTTTCCAGAATCAAGGTACATTGCAACCATTGCAAGAACCTCTAGATATATGAAAAGTAGCAATAAGTCAGCTAGCGTGACTGTTTTTGCTGAAATCATTGATGAAACTTCAAATCCGACTGCTATTACCGTAGCTATAGCAATTATTATAAGTCCAATTCTTTCTGCCAGGACTATTGCTCTGTTTCCAAAATTATTTAGTTGCATTTATAGATTCCTACTTCGTAATACAGCTAACGTTTAAGCTGTGAGGCGCAAACAAAGCGAATCGTAGTTTGTGACCGAACGAGCGCCTTATTTACAATTTAGAACTTACCATTGCTGTTTTTCCATTCGCTGCGAGGTGAAATAGCTTCTGTTGTGTCCCAGTGCTCAATAATTTTTCCATCTTTTAAGCAATAAAGATCAAAAAAAGAAGAGGGTGTTTGATTGGTATAACCTTCACAAACGGACAGAACAAAATTACCCTCTGCTAAATAACGATGGCATTTCTTATATTCAATAGAAACGGAGTCGTCATTATCGGAATTGAATAGAGCAGTTCTTAATTCGATTAAATTATCACCAAGATTTGGATTATGCTCTGTAAAGCATTCTTGATTTATGTAATCTTTCAATTTTTCGACATCTCCCTGAATTAATACATTCTCAACAAACGATGTAATGAGTCTGCGATTGCTTTCCGTCTTTTTGATGTCTGTTACTTCAGTTTTTCCGTCAACCATTGAATGGCCAGAATGATTTGGGCCATTTCTTTTTTGAATATTATCCCAATGTTCAACTGCTTGGCCATGTTCAAAGCGAAAGATTTCGAAGCCGACATTCCGATATGCAAAGTCGTACTCAGTGTGGGCGAAAACAAAATCACCATCTTCGAAAATACGCACAATATTTACTTTAGGAGATTTTTCAGAGAGACGCTTAAATAATACGGCTAGCCCGTCACTTCCCTCATGAGTTTGTGGGTTATGTTGGATGTACTTATCTTCGTTGACTACGGAGACTGCTGAAGGATCACCGGTTTCGATGCCTTTCAATAACGCTCTTATCTGTTCTTTTTTGTCAGAAATCATTGAATCTGATTAATAATTTTTGATGGCTAACGTTGAGCTAAGCGGCGCGTTCATGCATCCGCTGGAGGCCGATGACCGGAACGTACTTAAGCGTTTTATTAAGCCTTTATGCGTAATTATTATGATAAGGCAAAACATGTAAATCTGATTTATTTTGGCGAGATTGCCAAAGGTCATAAGCGTTTTGAAGGCGAAGCCAGTGGTCAGCAGATGGATTTTTAAATACAAGCTCCATACGTAACGCCATCTCTGGTGTTATTGCACCTCTACCATTTAATACTTTTGAAAGTGTTTTACGACTAATATTTATATGCTCTGATGCATCTGTAATAGTGAGTTCTAGAGGGGTAATTACCAGCTCTTTTAGAAATTCACCGGGGTATGCGGGGTTATGCATACTCATTAGAGATAATCTTCATAATTTACTATTTCCGCATCTCGACAGATGAATCGAAATGTTACCCTCCAATTACCGCTAGCAGAAACCGAGCAAATGTTTTTACGGCTGCCTTTTAGCTGATGTAGCCGTAAGCCAGGTAGATCCATATCCTGAAGGCCTTCAGCTTGATCTTGGTTGGTGAGTATTGACCTTAATCGTTTAGCATGCATAGTTTGAATGCCAGACGATATACCAGTTTTGCAGGAACGCACTAATCCCTTATGTATAAAACCAGTTATCACACGATTAATTGTAACCTAACAGGTTACGCTGTGAGGTGGATAATATTTGGGCTTAACGTAGATGGTAGGCGGCAGACCACAGCGATGAGAGGCTTGTGCTATTCAACACAAACGAGCACCGCGAAGGGCTGTCCGCTAAACCATCTTTGTTATGTGCTGGTGCTTACAAAAACCGGTTTAATTACTAGAATTAGACTGGCACCACCTTATTAGCGCATGGTCCTTTTTGGCCTTGTCCAACTTCATACTCCACTTTCTGACCATCACTCAGTGTTGCATATCCACCGCCAGCCTGGATTTCAGAATGATGAACAAACAGATCCTTGCCGCTATCATCTGGCGTAATGAAACCAAAACCTTTATCTGCATTGAACCACTTTACTGTGCCTGTACTCATGCCGTTTTTTCCTCTATGTATTTAATATTGGTAAATTTTGATTATTTTGCTAGGTGTTGTCGGTTGTTACCGCTTTATCGTCGTTTCCTAATATAGGTTGAACGTCCTGCGGTTGACTATCGTTTGCCGCTGCTTTTTGCAAGCGCTTCTCTTCCTTCTTTTTCTTTTTCGCGATTTCTTTCTGCCGCTTTTGAAAAGCGTAATTGGGTTTAGCCATTCGTATTCTCCTCTACATAATTATAGAATTTGAGTCGTTAGAATACGGTATTTTCCAACCGTTTGCGCTCTAAATAGCATCTATTATATCCAAAGTCACGAGACGGTACTGGATTGATAGCGGACATTCGCCCCAAAATGGCATTCTACCACCTTAACAAGATGCCCGTAATCATTAGATCACCCCGCCCCCTTTAATTTACTTGAGCCTCCAACCGCTTTAATGCAAATTTCCCTCGCTCTGCCACTGAGGAAGATTTATCAGAGGCAAAATGATTTGCCAATGGCACAGATTCGCCTCCTAGAGCTTCTAAATCACGAATTAGAATTTCAGCGGCTACTCTATTGACAACAGGAGATCGATCAACTGATGCCACTCTTAATGTCTCTAAAAATGGGCTGGATACTGTTAATTCCCGCTCAGAAACTATTGGTTTCAAGCGGCCTTCACAATATTGAATATCAGTCCATTCCCATTTCCTCCCTTCAAACCAAACCATTTTACCTTCAAATTGACTTCGATAGGCTTTTGCACGGACTGACGGCTGAATGGCCTTCTTAGCAATCTCACTTAAGTGCTCATCAAGAACCGATGTGCGCCCCACCTGTGCGAATATCGAGGTTATGGGTCCCGAGGTAGATGACATAATCTTTGCCTTGAAAGCTTCAGCTATATCTTTGCTAGAGATGATTTTAAGCAATACCTGCTTATCTGACTCATCCATTCTACCCCATGAGTTCCAGTGAGGCAGCGTGACACAATAGCGCATCTAATATATGAGCTGGATCAGAGGTTTGCACAATGTGACGCAGTCTCTCTCGAGCAGCTTCACGAACCTGCGGAACCCAGTCATTCAACCTCCGAACGGCAAGAGCAAAGAAAAAGCTATTAGGTACAGGACCTGTTAGTGTGCGTAGTGTTTTCTCTCGCTTATGTCCATCCCTGCTAATTAGGTCTACCCATGTAAAGAGCTGGTATGATTTTGACCAAATCTTACACTTTGATGGAGATGAGGACTCCATTTCAGAAAAAAATTCCCAACGAATAAGCCTTTCCCAATAGTCCAATTTTGACAGAGATAACTGTGATGTAGCATCAACGAGGGAAGACATATCAGCCACAATTTACGGCCAGAATTAATCGAGTTCACAAACTCCCTCACTGCCGATACTACTTTTTCCTCCAGTCCTTGCCGAGGTTCCACGAACTATTTTCCTCCTAAGTTTGAGCTAAACGGCAAGTTTACGCGTCCGGTGGAGGCAGGGTTTTACCGGAACGAAATTGAGCATCTTGTTAGTCATTATTACGCAGTGTTTTCTGCTTTAGTATTTAGGGCCAGGGTAAATACTCTAGAATGAAAGACGGATCTTTTTACTCCGACCTTAAATACATTGAAACTACAGGTTGTATTCACTAATGGTTTTTTCTACTAATTGAATATTGGCACCGCCAATTCGACGATAACCAATATATATTAAGGGTGTGCCTCTTCCCTTTAAAATAGCAAAAGCATTCTCTGCTTCGGATTCAACATCCAGCTCAGTGTATTGAATACTATTTTTTTTAAAATACTCACGCATCTGAATACAGTAACCACATGAACTAGTTCCATACATTACAATGGCTGGCGTGTTATCTTCATAGAAGTGGCTTTCCATAACCTTTTTTTCCATGGATGTTAATGTGTCAGGACCAATCTCTTCTGCCAACGTTGATACTACTTTCATCGTGTCGTTACCAATAACTATTTGTTTCCCTATGACAGTTAATGGGTAAGCCTGAGGAGCACCTACAATTTTTAATTTTTGTTTAGCATCATTTTCATCAATATAAAATTCAGTATAGTCAACTCGCTTATCAAGTATTGAGGTAATTTCATCACAGGGTTGGCCGCAACTCTCAGAAGTAAAGAACCAGACTTCCGGCTTACCGTTTTCATCAAACGCACCTTGCTTTGCCGCAGTAAACAGACCTGGCTTAAAATAATAAATAGTAAAAGCAGCAAGCACGACAAAAATTAATTTTTTCATTTTAGTAAATTACCATAATTCTTGAATTCAACTCGTAAGTGCAACTCAACTAGTCGGTTTAGAGGACAAGCTGCGGTAACATCGTGGCTTTTCTCCAACCGCCAGGTAAGAGGAGCACAATATGAGAGGTTACACTCAGCTTGTCCATGAACAAAGATACCAGATTTATTCATTAATGAAAGCAGGACTTAGCCAAACAGAGTTCGCTGAGGATATTGGTGTGCATAAATCGACCATCAGTCGCGAAGTTAGCCGAAATCAGGGGCAAAAAGGCTACCGCCCTAAACAGGCGCATAGTTTCGCGGAATCTCGCCAGTTTAACCGTGCCAGGGGGCATATATCTGACGGTACCTGGCAAACAGTCGAAACGCTTATTCGCGAAGACTGGAGTCCAGAACAGATTAGCAGCTGGTTCAAGTTGTTCACTGAAGTTTCTGTCAGTCATGAATGGATATATCAGTATATTTATCAGGATAAATACTCTGGTGATAATTTACACAAGCATTTACGCTGTCAGAAGAAAAGACGGAAGCGTTATAGTTCATACAGTCACAGAGGACAGCTAATCAACCGTGTAAGCATCGATGAGCGCCCTGCAAAGTAGATCTGGCCGACATGTATCCCCAGTTCATTGGCAAAGTCAGTCGCCGTTCTATCGGGCCTGACTGCCAGCTTTACCGCTTCTTTGCGGAAGGTTTCTGAATATTTCTTTTTAGCCATTTTGACACCTCTCGTTAGGAGAATAACCTAATTGATTTGGGTGCCTACTTTTCGTGGAGACGCTGGACACATAACGTTCTGATCAGGCACCGGCCTTGCTCAAGCTTCGACTCGGACTTTCGCTTTTTCTTTCGCCAAGTCAGTCGCGCCGCTCCTCAGGTGTAACGCGCAGACCATTGTTTCCTTCTGTGCGACAGGTCACGGTAATCCGCTGGTACGGGGGATTGGTACGTCTTGGTGTATCGCCCCTCTCGGCCTGGGGATTGGTACGTGTTCGTGCGTCACCCCTATCGGCCTGGGGGTTGGTACGTGTTGGTGCGTCACCCCTATCGGCCTGGGGGTTGGTACGTGTTGGTGCGTCGCCCCTATCGGCCTGGGGGTTGGTACGTGTTGGTGCGTCGCGCCTATCGGCCTGGGGATTGGTACGTGTTGGCGCACTGCGTCTTTCGTGCGCCGAGAGGAAATACTGGCGATCCACAGCACCTTCAAACTTTCGCACGAAGTCGACGGTGGCAACTCGGCGGCCGTCCCCGCTGGGCCGGAAGTCGCGGGAAGTGAGTGTGGCCGTTTGCTCCGTGCCCTGGCTCGTCGACAGGTTGACTTGCACCTGCCCCCTATTCCCTGCACCGAAGACATAGGCAGTTAAGATATAGGCCGCAGGACATGTTCCCTCGCGGGTTACACGGGCTGCGCGCAACTCGGTTTCGTGTACCTCTAACGTCATCTCCTCGAGGCTAAGATCGAGTCCAGATACAGTGCGACCGCGCCTTGGTACGTCTTCTGATTCGGGATCATAGTTACAGGGCTCCCCCCATGCGGCACATTTGTGCCAGGCGTCGAACCAGACATGTTCAGTGCGGCAGAAATAGCCGTCGCTTCCGTCGTGATAATCTGGATGTTGAGCCCAGCCCCACACTGAGAACTCTTCCCCGAGACCTGCAGTGTTTTTCACCGAGGTTCTCCACTTGCGACGTGCAGCGCGTTTTGCCGCGTTGCGGGTACCATGCCAGACAGTTTCGTTACCGTAAACAGGTCCCACGCAGAAATAATTGTCAGCATGGGCGGTCGTAGGAATGGTTCCTGCAAAAACTGCAGCAAATGTTGACGTCACCACCAATGTATAAAAAAATTTCATATCTCCGTCTTCCTCTTGTTTAGTCCGCAAACGTTGTGATAAGAAGCGCGTTTATGCGTCCGATGGAGGGCGTAGTCCTGAACGTGCTTGAGCGCCTTGTTGTGTGATTTAATGTGCAAGCATTGCACTTGCAGTTCGGTTTAGACTAACACCAGATTCAGCCGCATCAGTAGCAAGGTGGTGATGTACCTCTGCTGGAACACGCACCAAAAACTTGCCACTATATTTTCGTGCGGAAATAGACAACGGTAAATCCTCTTTATCGTTTTCCATAGCCGACGCACAGTCTTTAACTACAGTACGAATGCCTTTTAATGCCTTTTCTGGGCTAGAGGCAAGCCAGCTAAGGCTTGAGAATTCAGCACACAACCCCACAAACTCATCATCTTCTTCAGACCACAAGACACGATATGTATATTTGTCCGTTTCAAGAACCATGGCTCACCTCGATTTTTTCAATAGCAAGTAGCACTTGCTTGACTTGATATGGTTTAGCTTTACCTTTGTGGTTTTGAATGCTCACACGCGGATCGTCTGGCCAGGGAGTTTTATATACACAATGATTACTTCCGCTTTGCCGAGTCTTACCAAAATAATGCTTACAAACCTTTTGAAGGTCACTAAAGCGACCCCCTTTGGGGTTTTCTTTCATTTCCTTCAATATTTTCACAACACCACTTACCTGTATAAGATATCAATAATGATACTATAGTCAAGGGTGTTTTTTTATACTCAACACCTCGCTTCATCGGTCGACAAAGCACGTAGCGGTTTATCGATCTAACCGCATGCGCTTGTTAGATGGCAGACTGTACGGCATTAGTAACTCTCAGAATTGTAACTTCAGGCGGGACCATAAACCTAACCGGGATGATGCTGGTTCCAATCCCGGAGCTGACATAAAGGTGCTTGCCTTTCTCTACGATATGCCCAATCGCATAACGCTCCCCATACTGCGAGGGAACAATAGGTCGCCCAATTCCGGGGATATATACTTGCCCCCCATGCGTATGACCTGCAATAGTCAGCATGATATTAACCGGTATTTCAGGAAAAACATCAGGATTGTGCGTAAACGCCAGTGCGTTATCCGTTGGTTCAATGATCGACATAGCCTGTTTCACATTATGAGGCCCCTCCCTATAATCACTTATACCGACTAGCTTTAATCGACAATTATCTGTGCCTATACTAGTAGCCTTATCCTCCAGCACTTCAATTCCGTTTATTGAAAGCGCCTTTGCAACTCGTTTTGGATTCAGCCACCAATCGTGATTCCCCAAAACCCCCCTGTGTCAGGATAGATGTCCGGTTTACTTAAACGAAGTATAAACCCTACAGGGGGTGGGAAGTGAAAAAGAATGCCTTATTACAATAAAGAAT
>JBLYYR010000252.1:0-11737 GCA_048550195.1 Arenicellales bacterium | reverse complement strand
CATCACCCAGGCGACGTCTGCGGTCGGCTTCATAGTCTTCAAAGTTGCCTTCAAACCAGGTGACCTTGCTGTCACCTTCGTAGGCAAGTATATGGGTGGCGATACGGTTCAGGAACCAGCGATCATGTGAAATGACTACAACGCAGCCGGGGAAGCCGAGTATTGCTTCTTCCAGTGCGCGCAGGGTTTCTACATCCAGATCATTGGTTGGCTCGTCAAGCAGTAGAAGATTTCCGCCTTCTTTCAGCAACTTTGCCAGATGCACACGATTTCGTTCACCCCCAGACAGGTCACCAATCCTCTTTTGTTGATCACTGCCGCGGAAATTAAAGCGACTGACGTAAGCACGTGAAACAGTCTGGTAATTGCCTACAATAATTTGTTCCTGGCCATCAGAGATCTCTTCCCATACTGTTTTGCTGTCATCCAGGGCATCGCGGGACTGGTCGACACAGGCTATTTTGACTGTTTCACCAATCTTTAATGTTCCGCCGTCAGCTGATTCCTGATTCGTCAACAAACGGAACAAGGTGGATTTACCCGCACCGTTTGGCCCTATAATGCCGACGATTCCACCCTGGGGAAGCTTGAAACTCAGATCATCGAATAGCAGGTGGTCACCATATGATTTAGACAGATTGTCTGCTTCAATCACCAGGTCTCCGAGGCGAGGGCCAGGGGGGATATACAACGAATGGGTTTCATTTCGCTGTTGGGTAGTTTGTGACGAGAGCTCTTCAAACTTTGCAAGACGGGCCTTGCTCTTGGCCCTGCGTCCTTTAGGATTACTGCGCACCCATTCCAGTTCTTCTTTAATGGTACGCTGGCGCGCGGATTCCTGACGTTCTTCCTGTTGCAGGCGTTGCTCTTTCTGTTCCAGCCAGGAAGAATAGTTTCCCTCGAAGGGTAGACCATGACCACGATCCAGTTCCAGTATCCATTCCGCCACATTGTCGAGGAAGTAGCGGTCATGGGTGACGGCAACCACGGTACCGGGAAATTCAGCGAGAAAACGCTCCAGCCAGGCCACAGATTCTGCATCCAGGTGGTTAGTCGGTTCATCCAGCAGCAACATGTCAGGCGCAGACAGCAATAGCTGACACAGTGCTACACGGCGACGTTCACCACCGGACAATGTGCTGACGTCGGCATCCCAGGGCGGTAAGCGTAAGGCATCGGCGGCAATATCCAGTTTACGATCGAGCTCCCATGCTCCGGCCGTTTCGATGTCTACCTGGAGCTTTCCCTGCTCTTCTAGCAGCGCATTCATTTCGTCATCTTCCATCGGTTCGGCAAACAGGGCGCAGACTTCGTTATAGCGGTCAACCAGGGCCTTGGTCTCCGCTACTCCTTTCTCGACATTGCCTCGTACATCCAGCGTCTCATCCAGTTGTGGTTCCTGCGATAGAAAACCTATCTTCGTCCCCGGTTGTGGACGGGCTTCACCCTCGATTTCAGTATCGATGCCTGCCATAATCCTCAACAGTGTTGATTTGCCTGAGCCATTTAGCCCAAGCACGCCAATCTTTGCGCCAGGAAAGAAAGACAATGAGATATCTTCAAGTATCTTACGACCGGGCGGGACTATCTTGCTGACCCGGTTCATTGTGTAGATGTATTGCGCCATATTTGCTCCTTTTGGGATAGACAATTATCTTGAATTTCCTGTCTCTATTCCAGTAGTCATTGAAATGCAGTCGAAAAAACTTTGAAAGAGCGTGTTTATCTTATCGATGCCAGCATCTATATCTTTCGCGCATGGTTTTCCTATCCAGATGATGTGCTAGATGACAGTGGTCGTCCTGTAAACGCTGTGCATGGCTATGCAGACTTTCTAACCAGTTTACTGCGGCAGGTAAAACCCCAGCATATAGCATGCGCCTTTGACGGTAGCTTATCGACTTCTTTCCGCAATGACATCTATCCCCCCTACAAGGCAAATCGCGAGCCTGCTCCCGTGGAGCTGAAATATCAGTTTAATCTATGCCGTCGCCTGACTCGGGCATTCGGGATTACAGAATATATCAGCGACCGTTTTGAAGCTGACGATATACTTGGCACTATGGCTTCGATGATGCGAGCAGAAGGGCACCCAATTACAGTCATAACTTCAGATAAAGACCTTACACAGCTGATACAGACGAAAACAGATTTATGGTGGGATTATGCACGGAATACTCAGCTTGACCAGAGTGGGATCGAGCAGCGTTTCGGTGTAAAGCCCTGCCAAATCGCCGATTATCTGGCGCTGGCAGGTGACACCATCGACAACATCCCGGGGGTTCCAGGCATTGGGGCAAAGACAGCAGCAGGCCTTTTACAACGCTTCAATAGTCTTGACGGTATATATAATAATCTGCACGAAGTCGATGAGTGTGGCCTGAGGGGGTCTGCAAGAATTAAGAAGCTGCTGACCAGACATGAAGAAGATGCGCGCCTGGCACGTCAGTTAACGGAAGTTTCCGATCAGGCCCCGATACAGAGTTCACCATCCTGTCTGGAGTGGCAGGGCGTAGATACTGTACAGATAGAGGAAATCTCTGAGGATGTTGGTTTTAGTCGGTATCGACAGCAGCGATGGATTGAGCTAAAAGGTAAATAAAAAAAACTGGAATCCGCTTTTTGTACAAAAAGGTACATAATTTGGGTCAGGATAGAAGGCAGCACTTATTCACTAAACTCATTTTATTTCTTTGAGTTTTTCTCTGACCAAAATATCTCATTGATGAAAACACTACCTGGGCTCGGCTAATAGATTATGGAATGGCTAACACCGACTTTTCTGAGGATGCTTCTCCTTGTAGTTCTGGCTATATTGATTATTGCATTGTACGTATACAGACGGGTTCGACCATATCGTCTTATACGCAAAACTTTGTCATCAAGTGCGAATAGTGGCACACAAATTCCTATAGGCTATTTTTCCCAGGAAGACCTGGCCGGTGGCCATTTACATAGGCGGTATGCAAAACCGGCAATGCTGGTCATAAATAAAGATAGTGATATCGATATCTTTGTACTGACCAGTTGGAATGCCTATATTCATTATCAGATACCACTGGTAGATGCCAGTTTCGTATGGTTCCGCTCCATGTTAGGTGGTTTGCTGCCACCATTGCTGCAGCTGCGTATTGATGGTCGTAGTCATTATCTTTTTAAAAGAAACATTGTCTCCGGTAGTCCGGCGCGTACGGCCAGGAAATTTTATCACGAGCTAACTGCGCAAATCTCGAATCTTCCCTTGCCGCATGCAGACAATTTCAGACACATGGAATGGGCAATTCGCATATATGCACTAATGCTGATGATTGGTGTTGTTATTGCGATTGTTGCGAGCTGGGCACCACGAGTAGATGAAGAACCAATGGTCCTCGTTCAGCAGGGTGATGGTCACGTCTATGCTGCAAGTAATCGCTGGATGTATAGTTTCGACGCGAATGATCGGCTTGTCGAGAAAATTGATATGCAATCGTTAGGTTTCAGCAATGGCGTGTCTGACATGGAGTACATGGAAGATGGGCGTTTTCTGGTAGGTGATAGCGGTGGTGGCATTATTAAGGTATGTGATTTTTCGGCCAGGAATTGTGAACCACTGAAAGGATTTAAAAAGAGCAAGCTCTTCCTGCGCTCCTTTCAATTTACACGTAATCCGAAGACAGAACGAATCTATGTGGCTGACTCTTCCAGACATCGATTACTTGAACTGGATGCGCAGGGTGAACTCATAAGGGTAATCGTCGGGCCAGATATTGTTTGCTTCCCGAATGATCCGTTGCTTGTAGATGATATTCTGGTAATTGCGAATACTAACCATCACAAATTACTTGCCTGGAATCTTAAACAGCCAAACTTTATTGAACCGACACAGGAATGGCTGACAGTGAAAAAAGGACGCGATGATGTACTGTGTCCGTCAATTATTGAAACACCGAATACGGAATATTTTGCCAGAGAAAAACGCCAACAAGGTGGTAGCCGTGCAGCAGCCTTTAACAACGCCAGGCCAGGTAAGGTCTGGCCATTTGTTCTTTCTCGTGGACCGAAAGGCGGAATGTGGGTATTGAATGCTGGAAGTAACATGCAGTATGCAGATCTGCTCATGTTTAATGAATGGCCATCTGATTCACGCCCAAAGCGAGTTTATCTTGATGAAAATATAGACCCAATCAGCATACTGGTTCGAAAGAACGATGTGTTACTGGCAGAAAGCGACAGGCCATCGATTATCCGTATATCACATGACGGAAAGTTTATAGGAAACTTTGGGGATACAAAATTTAATAATCTGATGATGTCTATATCTAGCCAGCAAAAGCTGTATGCATTGACTGCCATGTACGCCGTATACGCAGTTGTTGTGCTTCTGATTTTACTATTGATTGCTTTACCCGTTACTGCAGCTTTGAGAATAAAGTATATTCAAAAGCAGGATCCATCATTTTTATTAATGCCTGATGAGTGACTTGTGAAATAAAAAATAGCGACAGGCCATGTTCATATTGCTTCTACTTATTCTTCTTTGCGACGATAAACACTGCTTTGTTTTTACCCGGTTGCCATTGGTAGTCAATCTTAAAACCACCGTTAGTGATGCTGTTTTCCAGTTCTTTTGTGGTAAAGACCTTGACCAATGGCATGAAACCAAAAAATTTTCCAATCGGCGCGATAACCTTAAAAAACTTCATCGCATCACCTATGCACGCCGTGCTGGTGACGAAAATGCCGCCCGGCTTGAGCATTCTATGAACCCTGGCGATTACCGCTTCCCTGTTGTCCAGTAAGTGTAAAACACTGAGCCCTAACACGGCATCCAGGGTTTCATCGGGTACGCTGAATTCATCGATGGTCGAACATTTAAAAGTGATATTCCTGATATTTTTTACGTCAGCTTTGCCCTGTGCGATGTCAATCATCTTCGATGAGATATCAATTGCCTGAATGTGATTCACATAAGGCGCATGGGCGATGGCTGTTGACCCTGTCCCGCAGCCAAACTCCAGCACTTCCATATCCGGCCGAAAATATTCGCGCGTCACCTGCAGTTTTTTCTGGTAAGTTGCTTCATCGGCTACAGGTTGATTCGAATAGCGCTGTGCAATTTTGTCCCAAAATTTAGCTGATTGATCCATCTGCACCTCCGTTTCTCCTCATCGCATGAATAGCCGGCGTTTTAGTAAATATTTAAAATTAAAATGGTCAGAGAAATAACATTGCCTTGAATTTATATCAATCACTTTGATTCATCTATAAATGTGCGTCTCGCCACGCTCTTCATCCAACGAATATACTGCTGTGTTGACCAACCGCATTCGATGGTGAGGTTTTCCCAGTTCGGCACCAGAAGCATCGTCCACAAGGCATCCGTGGCTCTTTCTGGCGTCCATTCCGGTGCAAGTTTGCCATCAGAATGCAGTGCTTCAATTGCTGCACGACAACCCTCACGCATGGCCTGCATGCGGTCGTTCCAGGCTGCCGCCGCCGCATCATCAGTATCCTGCGCCAGAAGAAGCGCCTTGGCGACAGCATAGATTTCCGGAATGTAGTGACCCCAGGAATCGATATATAGCGCCAGGCGTTCAGCGCCAGACGTTGCCGCTCGTGATGGCGCGAGTCGACGATCCACGTCTAAAATCTCGTCAAGATGCCTTGTTGCTGCCACCAGCAGCTCCGTACGCGATGCGAAATGCAGGTAGACCGCCTGGCGAGATATTCCAGCTGCTTTGGCAATATCCCCCATGCGGACACCGCGGCCCCCATGCTCTTCAAGCATGCGGACAGTCGCATCCAGGACTCGTGTTCGGGTTTCAACATTACTGCTTGACATGGTGTAAACCTTACCCTATAGTTGACACCGTGTCAATAGACACGGTGTCAAGTACTCATTAGGAGATAAACATGAAAGGTCACAGCAGCACTAAATTATCAAACAGCTTAACACTCGTTCTCGGTGGAACCGGCAAGACTGGCCGTCGTATCACGGAGCGACTCGTAAGCCGCGGTGTGCCGACACGCGTCGCCTCACGCACCGCCGATCTACCCTTCGACTGGGGTGACCCGAGCACCTGGGACGCTGTGCTAAATGGCGTGACGGCAGCGTACATCAGCTATGCACCAGATATCGCAATCCCGGGGGCGACGGAGTCTATTCGTGACTTCATTGAAATGGCCGTGCAGCACGGTGTTCAGCGTCTGGTTCTGCTGTCTGGTCGCGGTGAAAAGGAGGCACAACTCTGTGAGCGTCTCGTCCAGGACGCGGACATCGAATGGACTGTGGTTCGGGCCAGCTGGTTCAACCAGAATTTCTCCGAAGGGGAGTTTCTCGACATGGTACTGGCTGGCGCGATTACGCTGCCAGCCGGCGATGTACCGGAGCCATTTGTCGACGTGGATGACATCGCCGATGTCGCTGTCGCGGCGTTAACCGAAGATGGCCATTCGGGTCAGATCTATGAGCTCACCGGGCCTCGAATGCTGACTTTTAAGGAGGCAGCGGCAGAAATCTCCCGTGCCAGTGGGCGCGAGATCCAGTATATCCAGATACCACGCGAGGACTTTGCGGCCGGAATTGCGGCATCAGATGCACCAAAAGACATCGCGTGGCTGTTGGATTACCTGTTTTCCACCGTACTCGATGGCAGGAACGCTTACGTCTGCGACGGTGTACAACGAGCGCTGGGTCGGGAGCCAACAGATTTCGCTGAGTATGCGCGCCGGATAGCCGATTCAGGTGTGTGGGATTTATCGTTATCACATCAAGCGGCGGTGGTGTAATGAATCAGCTGATGCCGGTCATCGGGGCAGCAGTACTGCTCGGCTCTGCACTGATAGGGGGTATCTTCTTTGCGTTCTCGAACTTTGTGATGAAGGCCCTCGCCCGCGTACCCTCCCCAGGGGGTATTGCAGCGATGCAGTCGATCAACGTCGTCGTAATAAACCCCTCGTTCCTGGGCGCTTTCATGGGAACCGCCGTGCTATCGCTAGTCGTATTGGGTCTCGCGCTGGTTCAATGGGGTCATCCTTCGGCGATGTTCTTCCTCGGTGGGGCTGTTTTTTACATAGTTGGTACATTCCTCGTCACCCTGTTCGGCAACGTCCCCTTGAATGACCAGCTGGCTGCCGTGTCCGCTACGGACGCAGCCACTCTTGACCTGTGGGAGCACTACCTGGATCGGTGGACGGTGTGGAACCACGTTCGAACCGTGGCCGCATTGGTGGCAGCGCTACTGTTTACCCTGGGTCTTATGCAAAACGGGGTCACGTTGTAATCCTCTCATTTTCAAGGAACTTTCAAAGTAGAAAATTAAGCCACAATGGCTAGTTTTTGCATCGGTGTTATTCAACCCAATGTCATATTTTTTAGCCCATGTAGCCGGAAGATCACTAATATATTCTGGGCCATTGTCGCTTCGAATCGCCCTTGGCTTACCACGCCATACAATGATTTGATCCAGCGTGCGAATGACTCGAATCGCAGGTAACGAGAAATCAACTTCAATGGCCAGGCCTACCCGGCTATGATCATCAATCACGTTCAACAGGCGGAAGGGCCTACCATCTGTTAGCTGGTGGTGCATAAAGTCCATCGACCAGCATTGGTTAATTTCATCCGGTACGGCCAGTGGAACTGGTTTCTCCCGTACAATGCGTTTCTTCGGCTTAATCCTCAGATTAAGCTCTAGCTCTCGGTAAATGCGATAAACACGTTTATGGTTCCAGCCATAGCCTTTGACGTTGCGCAAATAGAAGAAACATAAACCAAACCCCCAGTTCTTCTGATTGTGGGTTAAACGGACCAACCAGTCTGCAATTTTGTCATTCTCAGAAGACAGCTTCGGCGTATAACGATAGCATGTCTCACTGATCGAAAAGAGTTTTCAGGCAAATCTAATTCCGATAGACTTTAGTTTGACCGCTTTAGAGGCCATCGCTCGCCGGGCAGATGGCCTCACCACTTTTTTGCCATGGCCTCCTTGAGAATATCCTGACCTAGCCTGGCTTCAGCATACATCTTCTTTAAACGTTTGTTCTCAGCTTCAAGCTCTTTTAATCGTTTCATCATGGACGCATCCATGCCACCAAATTTAGAGCGCCATTTGTAGTAAGGTAGAACTGCTCATGCCGTGTTCCCGGCATAGCTCTGGTGTTGGCACACCAGATTCGGATTGTTTCAGGATCGCCAGGATTTGGCTGTCTGTATATCTTGATTTTCGCATTGTAGAACCTCTATATTTAGTTTATAGAAAATTCTACTTATTCGGTAACTTATTTACTGGGGGGATTACCGACTGACTTTCTAGGCATTAAAATTCTACTTCACGAAGTTTTTTTATAGCTTCATGCCAATCAGGTTCAGATTGGGCTTCCCAGGTAACACTCTTTGTTTTACCAATTTTCTTTATGTTTTTCATTGCATCAAGATGCCTTCCATTGTTACGAAAAACCTTCATTGCTTCTTTGTTTTCCCAGCCTGTGAGTGTACGAAGACCTTTAAATTTCTTAAATACTAAACCATCAACCTTTGTAAGGTCCGCCTGAATATTTTTGACCTTTAAAATAAAACTAAAGAAGCTAACAATGTTTTTAATTTTAATTTGAGTTGCCGTTACGATCATTATAGTTTCCTTTTATAGATGCTGATATTACCCACGAACTGTAGACACTGTTAGTTGATTAAAATTTATTTCATAATCATGTGGACTCATGTAATCGATTGATGAATGACGTCTCTGTCGATTGTAGAACGTTTAACTATACTCAAATATACCAGGTTATGCAGCTTCTCCTGTTTTGTAATTTTCAACGTAGATGAGTTCTACTTTAAGGCGGCCAAAGAAATGTTCCATCGCTGCATTGATGCTCCAATGTTAAGCTGCCAGCCTTGCATCATTTAAATTGGTTAGAATCAGTGGGTACAGTTCTCGAATAATATAGCGTTTTTCAGTAACGGGAATTAAAGGGATCGGAGTGATTAAAATTAAACACACCGACCTCTTTACCTGAAGAAAGCAGGCGTATGGATGAATTACTATAACAATGACTGAACTCATCAAGGAAAGAAATGCTGTGGCGGTACGTCACTGGATACTTTACTCGAAAGTAAATCGATTTGGGCAGTAAAGAATTTAGCTCAAATCTAATCTAACAGACACCCGTAAAAACAGGTGACTGTCAGATCAAGTCTGAGCTACTACTCATCTGGCGTCTCTGTACATGATGAATGGTTCTCATCGGGTTTTTTATCGACAGTCTTCTTAGCCAGTCGTTTTTCTTCGGCTGCTTTCGTTTCCTTACGTAAAGCAGCTTTCACCATTTCGGTAGTGGTACGAAAATCGATTTTGCCGCTGCCCATTTTGGGGAGTTCTTCGAACATGAGATATCTTTTTGGCAGCGAAATGGCAGGCAGGTTCTTTGCTAATTTCTGGTTAATTTCTTTCGGGTCGTACTCTGCCGTCATGGCAGCGACTATCATGGCACCTTTGCGTGCATCAGGTACGTCTACGACACAGCATTCCTGGTCTTCAGTCAGGTGTTTGACCAGCTCTGATTCAATCCTGACCAGAGAAACCATTTCACCGCCAATTTTTGCAAAACGCTTTAGTCTACCTTTGTGCCAGAGAAAACCATCCTGATCAAACATACCCATGTCACCGGTTTCATACCAGCCGTCCTTTATTTTTAGTGCAGTTTCTTCCAGGTCATCGAGGTAGCCTTTCATTACCAGGTCACCTTTGACCAGAATGTTGCCATCTTCACCCACAGGTAAATCTTTTCCCGAATCGATGTCAGTAATACGAACCTGAATGTCAGGCAATACGCGACCGATACTGCCGGGCTTATTGGCACCGGGTAGATTAGATGAGATAACCGGACTGGTTTCGGTTGCCCCATAGGCTTCAATTATCACAATGTCGTGCTTTTCTTTGTATGCATCGCGTAAAGTTGCTGGCAGTTTGTCTGCACTGGCAATAATCAGACGAATCGACTCGAAATCTCCTTTTTTAGCCTGTTTTAGAAATCCCATTAGAAAGAAGGGGGTGCCGAATACCAGTGTGGCTTTCTCTTCATGAATAATGCGCACTACCGTTTTGAAATCGAGAGGGTTGGCATAAACAACCAGTCTCATGCCGAGACTCAGAGGTAACCAGAAATTTGCCATATGCCCGAAAACGTGGAAATAGGGTAGGATGGCGAGCATACGGTCCTCATGCCTGAAGTCGAAAGCCTGGTGAGCCGTACTTACGTTGGATGAAATATTCTTGTGTGTGAGTTCTACCGCCTTGGGTGCTTTCTCGCTGCCACTGGTAAACAGGATGACAGCAGTTTCTTCCAGGTCTCCTCTGTGGACCAGATTTTGTAGAAGAAAACCGGGCAGTTTCGATTTTACGGCGGCCAGTAATTTTTCATATGTTGAAACTGAGCCGACCAGATCTTCAATGAAAACCATGCCGGGTACCAGTCGGCAGCCCAGTTTTTCAAGCAGGGCGCGTGAGGTGATTATGGTGTGAAAATTACATTTTTGCTGGGCAAATTCCGAATTTTCAGCCGCACCTGTTGAATAATTGATCATCACAGGGACTTTGCCGGCAAACAGAGTGGCGATAATGGCCAGTATGCTGCCACTGGAGTTGGGAATCATTATTCCGAGATAGCCATCCTGGTATTTACGAAAGCGCCTGGAGAGCAACAGTGCACCGATCAGAGCCTTGCTGTAAGTGATATTTTTGCGTAGATTGCGATCAACAATGGCGATTTCGCTGGAATATTTTTTTGCTGTCGCAATGAACATTTGATGCAGTGGCACCATGATACTGTCCCCTTTATCTGTATTAGTGCTGATTGTTGCTAACCTTGATGCGGAGGTCAAATTATCTCGGTAGCTACCAGATTCAAATTATTGTGATAGAGTAGCCAACTCTGTAAATCCGGGGTGAAAATGAAGTTAAATTTATATCAAAAAAAGGCCAGTGCATGAATATAATTTCGACAAAATTCATCACTGGTTTAGTCGCTGGATTACTGATTTTTGATGTCTCGATTGCAGCTGAAGTGGTCTATCTGAGATCCACAGAGCCCTGTCTGGTTTCAGTCTATCCGGCCCCTGATGCTGCGCCTCTGTCGGAAAAGCTTAGCTGTGGTGAAAAGGCAAGTTTGCTTGAGCGACAGGGTGGCTTTGTCAGGATTCAGGTCGGTGAGAACAGAATTATCTGGATTGCAGATGGAAATATTACAGTCGAAAAACCTGCAGAGCAGGAAGTATTACATTTAATGGAATATCAGAAGAAGATAGAAGCGGAGCTTGCCAGCTTGAATGATCAGGTAAATAAGCTAAGTGAGACAAGCTCAAAATTGATTGAAGCGTTGATAGCGGCGGAGGCGGCGAAGAAGAAATAAGGAAGAGCTGTTTTAGGTATTACGTATTAGGTTTTACGTCACTGCTGTCCCATAAACTTTCCATTGTCACATTGATTCTGAACACGCATCAGGCAAACAGCAGAAATACTCTTTTCTCGCAGGGCCCGCAGAGAACGCAGGGAAAGCAAAAGAAAGAACGTTTTGACTTATAAGAAAAAAGCCTTTGACTTCCCTGCGTTCCCTGCGCCCCCGCGAGAGAACTCTGTTTTTGTTCTTCAGGTTTGGGAAGGCTGTTTTTCATGTCTCCGAAGCCTTAAACTTCCGTAAAAGCAGCGCTATCAACACTTACTCATCGATTGATATTTCTTTGTGGGACAGCAATGGT
>JBLYYR010000251.1:0-3322 GCA_048550195.1 Arenicellales bacterium | reverse complement strand
CCACCGCCACCACCGCCACCACCGCCACCACCGCCACCACCGCCACCACCGCCACCACCGCCCTGGTGTCCGATTCTCAGAATCTTAGGGCTGGCAATGCTCATTATCGGCCTGGTGCTAATTTTTGGCGGCTCTTGTTCTGCAAACATACCCGTCGCTATCATTGGTGGAGTTTTCGCTGCCATTGGATTCGCGCTAATTGTCGCCTGGGCTTTGTTATGCGTCAGATTTGGCGGTGGCTGCCGAACGTTGCAGCGTTTGATCGAAATCTTGTCCCTCATGGAGATCGTTCTAGGAATACTTGCCGTTATTTTTGGCATTCTCGCAATTTTTGAAATCGGTATTCCTTGCTTGATTGGAACACTGATCGATACTGGGATCGTCGGTGTATTGCTTGCTGTTCTCAGCATCATTTTCGCACAACGCAGATGTCGAATCACAAGGCCGACATTGATTGATACGATATTTGGATAAAATAATTACAGTAATAACAATTAAACATGTTTATAAAAGCACCTGACAAATGCTTCCAGATGACTGTAAAAGGCGCCAGGAATTTTGCTGCCGAAAATTTGCCGCCTCTTTTTACATCAACTAACAGTGTCTACAATTTGTGGGTTACATCAGTGTAAATCCTTTTAAACAGAAAACAGCCGGGAGAAAGAAATGAATCAAAAACCTATAATCCATATAGGTACTCTATACGCAAAACCAGAGTATACGGAAGATCTGATTAAATCATTTGAAGGTCTGAAACAAGCATCAGGATACATTTCTCACGAGTGTTACAGAGATACCGAGGATGAAAATAAATTAACCCTGGTTGAGAAATGGGAGAACAAAAAAGACCATGAAAATTTTGTTAATTCCTTTCCCGAGGAGGTAATGGAGCAATGGTTGAATATGCTCTCTAAAGAAGGTGAAGACTCATATTATCAAGCAATTTAAATGAAAGAGAGTACACAACATGGCCTGTTAACTCTGACAATTTTCTTCGCAACACTTCACAAACCCCCGGTTACCGGCAGTGTTAACTTTTAAAACAAGGATTAAAAATGAGTACATACCCAAGAACGTTCTCGCATATCGGGATTTCCGTCCCGGATGTAGAGAAAGCGGCCAAGTTCTACAGCGAAGTTATGGGCTGGTATCACATAATGGAACCCACCGTCATTACCGAAGAATCAAATACGCCAATAGGACAAATGTGTATTGATGTGTTTGGCGAGGGCTGGGGTTCTTTCAAAATCGCCCACATGTCTACTGGTGATAAAATTGGCGTTGAAATGTTTGAATTTAAAAATAATGAAACCCCAAAAGACTTTGAGTACTGGAAGACGAGCACCTTTCACTTCTGTGTTCAGGACCCGGACATTGAAGGACTCGTAGCAAAAATTGTCGAACACGGCGGCAAACAAAGGATGCCTATCCGCGAATATTATCCTGGAGAAAAGCCCTACAGGATGTGCTACGTCGAAGATCCATTCGGCCTCATCTTTGAAGTTTATTCACACAGTTATGAATTGACCTATTCACAGGGTGCGTACTAGAAAATTAACAAACGCATACAGTCGAACGTGGCAGCGCTGCGACGCTGATGCGAGGCGTTTTGTATTTTAGGTATGACTGGATTCGAAACAAGCTGACTCGATAAGCCGCACAATTTCTTCGGATTTTTGTGGATCTAATGCATCGGGATGGGGCGATGCAAACTGGCCTGAATCGTTGTCGAAATACAGACCGGAAGCCGTTTCGAACTCATCTGATAGTGCTGCGCGGATTAGTACATCCGCACCGATATGGATATCATTGCCAGCAACGCCAAAGCCCTGTTTCACCATCTTGGTACCGAGCATCGACCCGGGGTTTACGGCAATGATGGCCGGGTCCCCATCTTTAAGTGAAAGTGCCATAACACGAGACCACATGGTAATTGCCAGTTTGCTTTGTGCATAAGCAGCGAAATCATCGGAAATCTTGACTCGTCCAGTCAGTGCTTCTGGATCGACCGCAGACTGAGCAGCGGAGGAGAGGTTGACGACTCGACCGGATGCGCCCATCAGCGGCAAAAGTCGTTGCGTCAGCAGATAGGGGGCAATCGTATTGACTGCGAACCGCACATCAAGTCCTTCCTGCGTGATGGTCCTGGGCGCACGAAAGATACCGGCGTTGTTAATCAGCACATCAAGTTTAGTGTGCCGTTCCGTCACAGCCTTCGCCAGTGTTTCCACATCGGCCATGCGCGACAGATCCGCGATGTAGCTTTCTACACGCCCATCCCCAGGTAGTGCCGAAAGCATTTTTTCCACGTCCGCCATTTTTTCTGGATTGCGCCCGTGTAGTAGCACATGGTGCCCCTGCGAGACCAGCATCCTGGCCGTAGCTAATCCAATGCCGTCGGTCGAACCGGTTATAAGAATGATTTTCTGCATGGTTTCTGTCTTCCTCATTCAGAGTAGTCTGGTTAAAAGTAGTCTGGCTCTGAAAAATCAGACCCGGGAAATCAGGCCAGGAAATCAGACCAGGAAATCAGACAAGATCTCACCGGCCAGACGTATCAGCGGAGACTCGATAGCTGCCTGGTTAAAGTGTTTTAATAGAATAAATTAAGCAAAGCCTTCCAGGACAATCTTTCCGATCGTTTTACCGGATTCCAGTTCCTCGTGCGCCGTCTTCAGGTTGTCGGCATTAATGGTGCCGAGGTTTTTACCGGAGGTCGTCTTGATATACCCCTGGTCAACCAGGTCTGCGACACGGTTCAGCAAGCGGCTCTGCTCATCCATATCCGTTGCGTTAAACATGGAACGTGCGAACATAAACTCGATGTGCAGTGACTGACTCTTTAATTTCAGCTGCATGACATCCAGCGGTTCACCCGGGTCGTCAATCATGGCGATCTTGCCAAACGGCGCCAGCAGTTCCGTGTAGGTTTCGAAGTAGGATCCGGTACCGTTCAGGCTGGCAATGTGTGTCACCTGACTGATACCCAGGGCCTCAATCTGTGGCAGCAGCGGTCTGGTATGATCCACAACATGATCCGCACCCAGTTTCTTCACCCACGCTTGCGAGCTTTCACGTGACGCCGTCGCAATAATAGTGGCACCAGTAATAGCTTTTGCTATCTGAATTAATATAGAGCCAACACCACCGGCTGCACCGACAACCAGGATCACCTCATCGGATTTCTCTGTTGAATCCGGGACTTGCTGTATTATAGCCAGATGCTCAAACAGCAGCTCCCAGGCTGTGATTGTTGTCAGTGGCAGCGCAGCGGCTTCAGCGTCAGACAGGCTCCTGGGTTTGCTGCCGGCAATACGTTCAT
>JBLYYR010000250.1:0-3584 GCA_048550195.1 Arenicellales bacterium | reverse complement strand
TCCTATTAAAAGAACAACAAATACAGACAATTAAGGAGATATCCGATGAGCGTATACAAACGGGGCAAATACTGGATTGTTCAGTTCAATCACAACAAGAGAACGTATACCCGCAGCTCGAAATCCACAATAGTCCTTGAAAGTTACAGCATTCGCGATCTGAACACGAGGTCGTCTGTTGTCAGGAAGCGACCTTTTATCACAGCTTTCGCAAATAGATCAGGGGGCTTGTACTGATGGTGTAGGATATAGTACAGCAGCAAGGCCGGCGCGTAGGGTGCAAGAAATGGAACGAATACTTTCAGGCTGCTTCACGATAATAGATATTGAGCATACCGCCAAGGCGTTCACGGCAATGAATTGTCTCACCTGGTGGCGTTCAGATTGCCACTGGAGATCCCCTGCTTGACGAGGTCCAGTTGATATAGCCTGAGATCCTCGGCACTGGCCGTATCGGGCGCGCGGCCGAGAAAGCCCGTGAAGTTCTTGACGGCGCGGAGGTAGGCTGTCTGGGTCCCGGGAGAGAGTTTACGCAGCGTCATGTCGTCGATCATACGTAGACGTAACGGGCTGATGAGCTTGGTATTGTGTGTCATGGCTCTGCTCCTTTGTCGTGAATTGAGGCGACATGCCTCAACCCTCAACATAGGAAACAGACGCTTAATGCATTGATACGCTCAAACCATGCCACCCACTACCGCTCGGCGAGCGGTTTAGTCCATCGGCACAAACCAGACCAAACCTGTGAATCAAATTATTTCGCGGGATGATTTTGTGATTTTTTCCTGTTTTAACTGTCATAGACAAAAATACATTACGGAGAAAGTCGTAGAATGCGCCGAATCCTAGTGGTCGAGGACAACCCCGATCTCGCTGATCTGGTAACCCTGAATCTACGTGATGAAGGGTATGCTGTTGAAAATATTGGGGATGGCAGCCTGGCTTTGGCAAAGTTACAGGCTGAGCCATACGATCTGGTTATTCTGGATCTGATGCTGCCGGGCATGGATGGGCTGATGCTGTGCAATCAGCTCCGCAACCGCCCAGATTACTTACCGATCCTGATGCTAACTGCAAAATCGACGGAACTAGATCGTGTTCTGGGGCTGGAAGTGGGCGCCGATGATTACGTCACAAAACCTTTCAGTATCCGGGAACTGATGGCCAGAGTGAAAGCTCTGTTCCGCAGAGTTGATGCTATGTGCAAAGTATCAGCTGAGAAGAATGAACAGCTCGACATTAACGGACTTATAATTGATTCTGATAAACGACGGGTTTGTTTAGACGGCAAAGAAATCAACCTCACCAGTCGTGAGTTTGACTTGCTTCTGTATTTTGCGCGTAATCCCGGGCGCGTATATAGCCGCTCGCAATTACTGGATGCGGTATGGGGATACGGCCATGAAGGCTATGAGCATACAGTCAATTCACATATAAATCGCCTGCGTGCAAAGATCGAGGATCAACCAGCGGATCCTCATTTTATCCTGACAGTTTGGGGAGTAGGCTACAAATTTGCAGAGCACGCGCATGGTTAGCAGCTTGTATGCGCGTTTGGCACTGGCACTGGTTTTGTTGGTGCTATTGTTGAGCTTTGCGTTTCTTCTGGTTAGCTTACAGACGGGTAAGCTTTATTCCCAGGAGCTTAACCAACACCTGAATTTTCAATTAGCTGAAAATCTTATCAAGGAGAACAAACTCAGTATTGATCAAGGTCGGTTTGACGCCACAGCGCTGGAGAATATATTTCATACCTACATGGTGGTTAATCCGAGTATTGAAGTTTACCTGCTGGATGCTCAGGGAAAAATCTTATCTTATTCAGCGCCACCGGGTACGGTTAAACTTGAGCAAGTGAATCTTGCGCCAGTCCAAGCATTTCTGAATAAACAACAGCGCCTGCCAATAATAGGGGACGACCCGAGAAATTCAGAAAGGAAAAAAGTGTTTTCCGTCGCGCCAATTGGATTGCAATCAAACCCTCAGGGTTATCTTTATGTGGTTCTCGCAGGTCAGCAGCTGGAATCTGTCGCGAGCCTTTTGCAAGGTAGTTATATCTTACGTTTGGGGTTTTCAGTATTGCTGCTATCTACCCTGGCTGGCCTGGTAGGAGGATTATGGTTGTTGCATCGCGTAACTCGTCGATTGCGTCGGTTAGACGAAGCGATGATGGACTTTGAGAATGCGGGTTTTTCGGGTTTCCACCAACACCCGGATTTCGATACAAAATCGAGGGATGAATTGGGGCGCCTAGGCCGTAATTTTAATACCATGGCGCAACGCATTAGCAGTCACATTGGTTCGTTACAACAGACTGACGCACTCAGGCGTGAATTGGTGGCCAATGTATCTCATGATTTGCGTACCCCGATTGCTTCATTGCAGGGTTACCTTGAGACCTTATTAATAAAAGAAGATAGTCTTGATGAAGTGCAGCGTCGTGAATATATCGTCATTGCCTTGCGCCATAGTGAGCGCTTGGGAAAACTGGTGAGTGAACTGTTTGAATTAGCTAAACTGGATTCTGGCCATACCGAGGTTCATCCCGAGGCTTTTTCCCCGGGGGAATTGGTGCAGGATGTCATGATGAAATATAAATTACTTGCCCAAAAGAACGACGTAAATTTAATAGCAAAAATCCCAGAAAACTTGCCTTTTGTGCATGCGGATATCGGCTTGATCGAACGCGTCCTCGCCAATCTATTGGATAATGCCCTTGAGCATACCCCGGCGAATGGTCAGGTTGAGCTTAATGTATTCGAGGCTGAGGGCGCGGTGCGTATTGAAGTGGCAGATAATGGGAGCGGCATACCCCGTGAAGAACTTCCGTTTGTGTTTGACCGTTTCTATCAGGTCAATAAAAGTGAACGTGAGGCCAGTGGGGGTGTCGGGTTAGGTCTGGCTATAGCTAAACGCATTATGGATCTCCATACAAGCTCAATTGAGGTCTTTAGCGAGCCGCATTCAGGTACCAGGTTTGATTTCTCGTTACCCGTGTATGCGTAATGTATACGCAGTCGTGATAGAAATGTGATTTCTTCGAGACTTTTGGGTGAATTACTCCCGCCAGAGTGATCAGGCGTTAAACACAAACGTTCAAGCCTTTCATTCAGAATTTCCACTGATGCTCAAACTGACTATGGATATTCTATCTGTAGCAAAATGCTCTGGGTTTTGAGGCGGGCCTTTCTATTGTAATTAGAACTAGTCGGATCCTGGCACTAACAGACTGTGGAAAAAGCAAAGCCGCCTTTCTGCATTGTTTTGTTATGTTGGCGTGATAATTTCGTGATCTTTATCCCCTAACTTCCTCTCTAGGCTTCTGCGGTGCGAGTCGTTGTCAGAAGTTTACCGATGTCCCCGTTGCTTACGTTAATTGTATGTCACTGGTGACGTTTTTCTCAGAACAATTCTTAAAGATTGTCAGTAAGGAGAAGATATTATGAAAAATAGTGTAAATAAAGCCACCTTTGCATCGGCTGCCCTGGCAGTGGCATTGAGCTCAACTGCAATGGCAGCACCGTCGCCGGCGGGCAGCTCCGGCGCTGCTATCGGTGCGGGCGATAAGGTGCATTGTTACGGAG
>JBLYYR010000249.1:0-4084 GCA_048550195.1 Arenicellales bacterium | reverse complement strand
TTCATAATGCCAGGAGAGCATTTGTGAGCCACTACCGTCCCACTGCTCACGTTCACTGGCTGGTAAGCGTTCCTGATCTTTTTCAAAGGTTACACGAAGGCTGCTGATGTTATTTGTTTTTTCTTTTGCGGTGGCTTGCTTATCACTGGCCTGCTGTTTTTTACTGCTTTTATCAAGTGAAGCCTGCATGCGAGCGATCAATGCCTCACCTGCTGTCATTTCCTTTTTTTCCACTTCGGTATCCTGGTCCAGTGAAGTAATCAGTGCTTCTGTGTAACCGGTATTCTGGTACTTCAGACCATCATCACCATAGTAGGTCAGGTACATCCAGCCAACGATCACGGCAAAACCAATAGTTAGTACAGCTGTCCTCAATATCGGTTTCGTAAACATAAACCCGAACAGCATCACGCCCAGCATCGAGATCAGAAATGGAGAAAATGCCCTTTCAATGACACCACCTGCTGCAATCGGGTACATGCCAACATAATGGTTGATGGTATCCATCTCGTGTACGCAATCGATGGCTTCATCCTCAGTGATCTCGACATTCTCTATTTTCTCGCAGCCATTAAAGACGCCGTTCATATGAAAGTGGATGCGGATGCCATCCGGAAAGGCCTCTACCGGGTAGTTAGGCGCGGTCAGGGATACCCACCAGACGGGAACGAAATAAATCACTATCAGGATGCCGATAGCGGCAAGTACAAGTGCATTTGCGACGAGTGAACGTTTGTCAGTCATAATCGTATCCCTAATGTCCTGATCCCTTGAATTAAAAGCAGGAGTGGTTTATCGCCACTCCTGCTGCAGTGTGCTGCCTGATTGCGGCGAATAAGCTTCTATTTCTAATTGCGCCTTATCAATGTTTAGTCATAATCAGGATTTAACCAGTCTTTCGATGGCGCCAGGTCTTCTATGGGAACAGGTATGCGTGATACGTAATTAATCACCATCTGCATGTCCTTGTCGCTGAATCCCTCGATTTGCTTGACCATGTCAGGGTTGGCGTTACGGCGTTTACCATCACGAATCCATTCAAACTGACGCATCATGTAGTTGTAATGCTGACCCTGGATCTTTGGATAAAACTTGTCGGCCATGCCTTCTCCAGCTTCACCATGACATTCTACGCAGTTGTCATCATAGAGCTTTTTACCCTGGGTGAATTCAGCCGTATCTTCCAGCCATTCGCCTTTGCCGTTGTCAGGGTTCATCGGCAGTTTTTCCGTATAGGTAACCACATCAGCCAGTGCCTGGGCACCACCGATTGATTCAGGCAGTGCAAACGGATACATCGTCGGGTTGTCACGATTTCCTTCACGAATGTCGGCCAACTGTTTTACCAGAACTTCCTTATGCTGTCCGGCCAACTGAGGGAAGGTGCCATCTTTCGTGCCCCAGCCTTCGGTCAGGTGGCAGCCGGCGCAGACTTCATACACTTCAATGCCATTTTCATGGTCAGGTTTAAGCGTCAGTGCTTCATCGCGTTCACCGCCCGCATCCAGCCAGGCGAAAGATGATGCTGAAACGGTAAGTCCGATTACTGCGGTGATCGTTGATAAAAATAATCTGCTGTGCATGTTGTTTCCCCATTGTAGGTTCAAATGTAATGCTCTCTAGCCTGCGGTTGATATTAAGTGCATTCAGGCTAAATATATCTAATAATTCGCTCAAGAAGTCTACCACCTATATAAGGATTTTGTAATTGAGGTAGATCAAGGTAAAGCCCTTTATTATCATAAGGTTTCTAGTCCATATCTGTCTAAACAGCCATTTAGTAGAATTAATACGTTACTCATCATAACGTATTGAAAGATAGGCTGGAATTTAATGCCAGCAACAAACATCAGTCCTGTTGTGGTAAATAGATGCCTTTTTGCTCTGGGAAACAAAGCCGGATAAAACTATCGTACTAACAGGCTACAACAGTGGTTACATAAGTGAAAAAAAGCCTGAATAAAAATGATTACTCAGGCTTTTCGGGTACAGATATGAGCAATGACGGCTATCAGGGCTGCATGGTCGAGATATACTTTGCCAGTGCCTCCATTTCTTCATCTGAGACAAGATGCATGATGCCTTTCATGGCTGCAGACATACCGTTAGCACGCGTACCGCTCTTGATGTCTTTCATCTGTTGAAGTGTATAGGCTTCATTTTGACCGGCAATCTTCGGGTATGCGGGCAGAATTGGTGATTTTCCATCTTTACCATGACAGGTTGCACAGGTTTTTGTTTTGTACAGTTCAGCACCGTCAAGGGCAAGTGCTGCAGGAGATAAAACTAGCAGGGCTGCAGCCATGGCTGTAGCAGTTTTAACTTTAGTATTGATCATAATGTTGACGCTCTCTAATGGGTCATGTGAATAAAGAAGGGGGCGATTACGATTATTATCGCCCCCTTTTGCTACTTAGTATAACTGAAGGTTATTTTGTAACCTTCACCGCACCATTTTCTTCAAGAAAAGTCTTGGCACGCAGACCCATGTCTGCAGTCTTGACCTGGTACTGCCACCATTGGTTAGCCCAGAGCATCGCATTGTTCCAGTCTTTCTTGGCTGCAGCCGCTTCTGATTTCTCTTTCGCACCTTTGGCGAAGCCGAGCTGATCAGTGGCGTCCTCAACCAGTGAAACGACAGTCGGGAAGTCCTTGTAATTGTGGCTGGTAATAAAGCCGACAACCTGGTCAATAACTCCCTGGGTTGCGATATTGGTCTCAACCTGCTTCTTGTAGTCTGCTTCGGTGTAGGTTACGCCTTCTTTCAGACCACCGGCCTTGGCTTTGTAGCCTTTAGGCTGAACCAGCAGATAACCCTGCATTTCCAGATGCAGTGCGGAACAGAACTCGGTGCAGTAGTAAGGATAGACGCCGGCCTTGTCCGCAACGAAGGTTGCTGATGCAGTCTTGCCCGGCTCAATAGAGAGCTGGAGATTCTGGCCGTACATAGCGAAACCATGTACTTCATCTTCGGCACGTTCCAGGTTGGTGAAATGCAGTGACACAGAATCACCTTCTGTTACTTCGATGATTTCAGGTGTGATATGTGAACGGATAGTCGTACCGTAAACATGAACGGTACACTTACCATCAGTATCACAGCTACGCTCGGTCTTTTCACGACCTGCACGGGTCTTCCAGGGTGATTTCTCATCTTTACGGCTGTTCCAGCCCGATTTGTAGCGTACCGCCGGTTTCAGCTTGTCGGCCTTGATGGCCACTGCATAGTGCGGTTCGCCTAGTGGTAATGGCATATCGTACAGCAGCTCCATCTTCTCACCGCTAATGTCTATCAGCTGATGGTTCTGCGGATGCAGCGGGCCGACCGGGTTGAATCGATCGATGGCCAGCTTGTTCAATGCCACCAGGTACTTACCATCAGGGCTGACGCTATCGCCTTCCATAGTCATCAGGTGACCAACGTTGTAGTGAATCGGCAATTGGTCGAGTATTTTACCTTCACAGTAATCCCACTTGGTGATCATGGAATCCACATAGATAGAGGTATAGGCCACACACTTCCTGGAATCAAACTGGGTGTGTAATGGACCGAGACCAACATTGACCGACTTGTGCAGCGTGTCCTTCAGGGCAATGATCGGAATACCATAGGGGTCTTTACCCTCAAACTTCTTGCTATCAATGGCTTTCTTGATCTTGTCCCAGCTATATACCCAGGTATGGCTGTCCAGTTTGCCGGATATCACGATCTTGCTGCCATCGGGGGTCACATCCACGCCGTGCGGACTTTTCGGTTCCGGAATCAGGTACACCAACCCCTCTTTCACCGCCTGGTCCATAGGAATGAGGTACATGCCCTTTTCTTTCTTCACCTTGCCAGCCGCTACCAGTTCGGCGGCCTTCTTCCAGTTCGTGATATGCAGGAAGTCCGTGTCCTTGGCAGAACAACCTGCTTCGTACGGAGGACGTCCACGTTCGATGCCACCGACATAGCGCTCGGAGCAGAATGAGTTGGTAAAGCCCCATCCCATGGAAGGTCCCTTGCCCGCATCGGAAAGATCCTGGCTGTAGGGTGGCAGCTCGAAAGTAAAGGAGTTCGCCGGATCCAGACGACCCTTCTCAT
>JBLYYR010000248.1:0-4665 GCA_048550195.1 Arenicellales bacterium | reverse complement strand
GATAACTGACGGATGAGTAGATCGACAGCCCTATACAATCGGTACCGGTTTCCCGCTGACTTTATTCAGTATACCGTCTGGCGCTACGATAGACCCAACCTCAGCCATCGAGATATCGAAGAAATACAGGCTGAACGCGGTATTACCGTATGCTATAAATCCGTTCGTCTGTGGTGCAACAAGTTCGCACCCCCAATATACCAAAAGATTCAAATGCCGGCATCAGGGGGGCGGTGAACCATCCTAGAGCGACGAAGTATTTGTGAAGATAGACGGCAAACCAATCTGGAAGGAAAAGTGCGTGGCTTTGGCTAGACCTGGCAGTCACCATCATCAGACCGCTAACTGTCAGATCGAATCAGCGGCCGTTTGAATGACTCAGTAATCTGTGAAAGCGGGGTGAAAGCTTTAACTACCCGGTCTTGTGAGGCCTGATTGCAAACACGTGCCGTAGGTAGTACTTCCTTTCGCGCATTTACTGCCGACGCCACAATCTTTGTCAAATGAGCATATATTGCCTGGCCGGCCCCTTAAATTCGCCGGATTATAAGCAGCCTGTTCATCAGGGTGATTAGCGGCCTGCAACCCGCCCGTGCAATGGCCGGATAGGTTGCAACCCAGCTTTACGCATTTCGAGTCCACGCCACATTCCGAATCGTATAAACAGGCTGATGCATAATTTGAAGCTGGACCCAATAGCGTGACAATCGCAATTCTCAGCAGAATGTTTTTCATAATATTATCTCCCCGCCCGGAAAAATCAGAAGATAGCCCACCACGCTACTGACAAACTAACATCCTGTCTTCGATAGTTTACAAGTGAATTTGGACAGGCGCCACCGCTTTCCCCCGGAAATCTTCCAATACGCGCTCTGGCTGTAGTACCGGCGGCTGGACTTCAGGTTGTCGATACCATAAATATTACTTAATGCCATTCAAATCATCCTATTACCATCGTACCCTGGTCGGCTACAATTTAGAGTATGTTATCCACTCTTCAACCTGAGCTAAGGAACCTCCGATTCTAATATTCTGTCATGATGCCAAGAATAAATGAGGCTGAAGCTTTTGGTGCATTGTATAAAAGCAACACAGCGTTACTGACTTTTCGACTTATTGCCGTAGTAGGTCTGTTTGTTCTGCTTGATCATGGTTACAGGTATCTCACTCATCTCGATGAGTCATATTTGCATGAACCAGTTCTACTGTTCGCATTTTTTAAACAACAGGGATGGCTACTGTCAGGACTAATGTTGCTTTTGGCCATTAGCGGTTTACGTTATGGCCGGTTCTGGATTAACTGGCGGGAAATTGACAGCGGCTTGGAAATACGTAACTTCATAACGCTGTTGGGCGGTGTATTAGGTCTAGCGTTTGCCATACAGGGATACAATTATTATTTTAACCAGGGCTATTATCCTGATCGATTGTTACTACTGTTATTGATCCCCCTGATCTACTGGCGTCCTGTCTTTGTCTTTCCACTGTTAGCTCTACTATTACTTTTGATATGGCAATGGAATGCCCCTTTAGGTGGTTATATCTGGGGGACGATACATCATGCCTCACAGGTGCTGATACTGTTCAGTGCCTGGTTAGTAGTCAATGCCTTTAATCGACATCAAACTTCAACAGATTTTGTATTTTTGACCTGCTGTTTGACAGCATCAGTATATTGGGCGCCCGGTTTTCTGAAATTCAACATGGATTGGTTGACACATGACCGGATTCATTACATGCCGTTGGCAGCTTATTCGCATGGCTGGCTGACGTTCCTGAACCCTCAGCAATTGCTTGCCTATGCCAATGCCATTATCCCTGCCGAAAAGACATTACATATCATTGTTCTGGGTTTTGAACTGGGAGCGTTGGTTAGCCTGTGGCGGCGCAAATTATTTCTCGCCTTACTGATTATCGCCCTTACATTTCATTTTGGCGTTTTCGCCGCCTACGGGTATATGATGTGGGCCTGGATTACACTCGATATCGGATTGCTGCTGTTAATTCTGCGCATGAGATCAAGCAGTGCGCTTTTCACCCCGGCACGTTTTGTTCTTTCGATTTTACTCATACTAGTATCTGAATGGTGGCTCAATCCACCGAGGCTGGCCTGGTATAACACGCCTCTAAATTATACCTACCGCTATCTGGCAACCGGCGACAGCGGCGAACAATATAATTTGTCACCGCGTTTCTTTGCGCCTTATGGGGATATTATGACTATGGCAAATTTTCGCTATATCAGCCCGGGACCAAGGCTCGTTGGTCCTTATGGCATATCACACAACAAAGAGATGGCAGGTAAACTAAGGACAGCAGAATCCGCCGATGATATTTTTGCACTGGAAGAAAGTTCGGGTAAGAACGCATATAAGGAAGATAAGGCCGAAATATTCTATACGTTTATCCGCAACTACCTGAGTCACTATAACAACGCCAGTCAATCAGGCCGCCGCTGGTCAGATATCAATTGCTGCAAGCCACCTCCGAATTTCTGGAGCCTGGTACCGGACAAGGCCTATACCGGGCAAGAGCCTGTTAAAAAACTCACCATTACGGAAACAACAACTTTTTATAGCAATGGTGAACTAAAGGATATACGCCAACTGGACCTGAAAACGATCGATATTCCGTAAAAAGCATTTAGGGGACTCTGATTGGTTCGTCGTCCCGGTGCAGGCCGGAACCCAGCGCGTCTGAACATAATACCGGATTATTCGCTGCGCTCACCATGCGCCGGCCGTAGCGCTTTCAAAGCGCTGCACGCTTTAGTTCGGCTTGTGCCACACTGTGACAGTATTTAGCCTTTGTGGGAAAGCGCGCAATGAAGCCCATTTCAGGGGGTTACCTGTTTCACCGCGCTTTTAAACAAAAAGTACTTTTCATACTTGGTTTTAAGTTCTCCGGACAGATCATTTTCAACAGCCACGAAATACTTTCTTCTTTCCCCATCAGGAAGTACGCAGACATTTTTCCTGCCCCAGATCCGATACCTTCTTTTACCTATGAAATCATAAACCGGGTTCCTCAGAATGGCGGGTATCAAATGAAGTGCTCCAGCCAGTCTGTTGTAAGGAAAGTCCAGTTGTTTCATAATCATCAATGTGGCGTCGGATTTCAGGTAGATGTGATCGTCCGCAAATATACAAACGATGCTGTCACCACCTGTCATTCGATCCAATCGGCTCTGAACCTCTGGACTCAACTCTACGGACTGCAGAGGGATAAACTGGATACGGTGTCTTTCCGTCATCCGGTCTATGACAAAGTTTACCCAGCCCTCGCAGAACAGGCACACGCCATCATATAAAACGAGCATCTCTGTGGCCGATTTCATATGAGAGTACGGGGTTGCTTCCATGCGCTTAACATACACTGATCCCGCAAGGCCTGGCCAAGCTCCGTCCTGATTCCCGCTCAATGATGCGATCGGAACCTAACTGCGGAGCACAAACAGATCGGTTACCGGTTTTAGTCTGCACCCTGTTCGTCGGTAGCATGCCCATTGTGTTCGGTGCTGTACCGGCTAGTCATCCGCGGTCATCAATTCCGGCGGCAGTTCGATTACGATGATATCAGCCTCAGGGTCAGTGAGGGACGTCAAGGCGCAGAAGCTATGCTGACAAACACCAATTACCATTCTGCCATTTGAGTGGTTCGCTGCCATTGCGCAGCCCACCTTGCTGAAACAGTCACCCGACAATGAGTAGCTGGTTCCGTCCTCGAACTGAACGATCTGCCGCTTCATTTCGCCCAGTGCAACGGTCTGCATAAACGATAGCGCGATCAAGAGGAGGAGGGGTCTCATACGAGCTGCCGCCATCTTTTATGGCTGTGAAACCCGTTCATATAGGCCTGCGACGATCCGTACTCTCCGGCCAGTCCATTCAGAGTGGAAACTGCCCGGCGATGTACTCGAATCACCTCGGCGGTCTGCATGGTGAATTCTGCAGTAATATCCGAGGGTGAGATGTAAGGTTCAACATTCTCCGGGGCGTACGCTTGTGAAGACAACAAGCCACTATGCACACCGAACAGCGGCACAACGATGGCGATTACGGACATATTGGTATTATTATTCATCGTCAGTGGTTTTCCGCCTACCCGATCAACAATCCGACCAACTGCACCCGTTTTGACCTGCGAGCATGCCTGCATGCTCTTACGAACAGGTGTAACTGGCTGGAATTCAATCTAAAACTGACAACCTTGTCGGTTACTGCAACGTTTGTGTGCGGGCGTTTCTCAGTGGCTATTGAACACCCTGCACAGTTAGATCACCGATAATACAAACTACTACCCTCGGCATTTAAGTATAGCGCAATAGAAGGTACCTGCAGATTACACGGGTCTGGTTGGCGCTCCCGATAAATCGTACTGTCTGATTTACAGGTCTTTTTTGTGAGAAGCATCAGTCGAAAATCATCGTTCATCACCACCGCCAAAGATAGTGAAGAGCAATATTCCATGGCATATAACTCTCCCGTCTGCTGCTGATTGCCCAGGCCGGTTGGCTAAATCGCCACCAAGAGTCCGTCCCCGGTGATAGGAAGTTTTCCCCTTGAGTTTGTTATTATAAGGGGTGCCTTGGTAATCGAGATATCGGCTGGATTTACATTACCGTAATCCTTTGGTGACAACACCCTCCAATAGACCAGTAATGGG